>NZ_JASCXP010000006.1:0-47755 GCF_030010695.1 Nocardia sp. CC201C | reverse complement strand
CCGCGGCGATCGCGAAGGCGGCGGCCGCGACCAGCAGCAGCCACAGTTTGCCCAGCCACAGTGCGGCCACGGTCGCCAGCGCGGGGCCGAGCGCCATGGCCAGCAGCTCCATATTCTGAACCAGCGACTGCACCGCCGCGACCTGTGACGGCGGCGCCAACTGCGGCACCATCTTCTCGACCGACATCCGGATGGGCGCCATGCAGACCGACAGGCACGCACCACCCGCCATCAGGGCGACCGTCGTCCAGCCGGGCTGGGCCAGGCACACCAGCAGCACCGTGAGCAGGATGACCGCGCGCAGCAACGAGACCCGGGTGAACAATCGCGCTCCGCCGTCACGGTCGGCGAGCAGGCCCGCGAACGGATAGGCGAGCAGGCCCGGCAGCCACTCCAGCGCGAACGCGAAACCGAGGGTGGAGACCTCACCGGTGTCCTGGAAGATCAGCAGCGGCACCGCGAACAGGATCACCTGTTCCGCCACCAGGCCCAGCAGGACCCCGGAGGCGAACAGCGCGCGATGCCGGACATTCGCCCCTGGGCTCACGTGGACCCTCCGCCGCGTTCCCGTTCCCGGATGAGCGGCAGCACATGGGTGTAGAAGATCCGCATCTCGTCGCGAGTCGGCCAGCCGGAGAAGATGAACTCGCCGACACCGGCCGCGCGGTAGGAGTAGAGGTAGTCGGCGACCTCCCGGTAGCTGCCCACCACGCAGAGCGCGGGACCGCCCCGATACGGCACGAAGCCGGAGTAGATCATCGGGGACAGCCAGTCGTCGTCGGCCTGCGCGGCGAGCCGGAAGGAGGTCTTGACGGCCTCGGAATCCGAAGCGGCGACAAACTTCTCGACCCATGCCCGATGCGCTTGATCCGGATTCTCCCGCATGGCCGCGAGATCGGCGAGCGCCTGTTCGCGGGTGGCACGGGCCAAGACGTGCATGCGGATGCCGACCCGGGTGCCCTTGTCCAGCACCGGCCGGGCCGCGGCCTCGATGCCCTCGGGGGTGTCGCCGTAGCGCAGCCAGCAGTCCGCGTACATGGTCGCGGTCTCCTTGGCGATCTCCGATGCGCCGCTGAGGTAGATCTCCGGCCGACCCTTGCCTTTGTAGCCCAGGCCGAGATCGGCGTCCTTGATGACGTAGTGCTCGCCCTCGTGGGTCAACGGCGACTCCCCGTTCCAGAACCGGTGGCAGACCTCCAGGAACTCCTGGGTACGGGCGTAGCGTCCGTCGTGGGCCACGAAGTCGCCGTAGTAGGCCTGCTCCACGGGCGAGATCCCGGCCACCAGATTCAACGAGATGCGGCCGTCCGACATCCACGAGATGGTGTTGACCACCTGCGTGAACAGCGTCGGCGACAGCAGTCCGGGCCGGTAGGCGAGAATGAAGGTGACATCGCGCGTCTCCCGGACCAGCGCGCCGATCAGCGGCAGTGGATCGGGCATGTAGTGGGCGATGCCCATGAGCAGGGAGTCGACGCCGAGCCGGTCGGCTTCCTGCGCGAACGCCACCATCCCGTCGAAGTCGAGTTCGCCGACCCGATACTTCTCGGTGGCCGACTGCTGTCCACTGTCCGCCGGGGCACACCAGTGGAATCGCAATTCTCCGGAATCATGGTTTCGCGCCGCGGAAATCGGGGCGAACTCCATACGATCAGAATTCATTTATCGAGATTCATTTCGGTCTCGGAATTGATCACCAAAGCTTCCCGACCGAGGTTAATCGCGTGTTACGACCGATGTCAACCAGCGATTTCGCACCGCTCACGATTGCCGAAATCCCCCCGACCGGGTGATGGACACACCTCCTCCGACACTCGATAATGGGCTTCGTCCACACAATTCTTTTCGGTATCGATCCAATTATCCGATCAACCTTCACCACTATTGAACGGACCGGACTTGCCCACTGAATCGACCGAATCGACGGCATCCGTACTCCCGTCGACACGTGCGCATCTCACCTCGCCGCGGACCATTGCGACGTTGACCGTCCAGTCGGCATTCCAGGCGGCCGCGCGGGAATTCCTGACCGCCGAGGGTTTCACCGAACTGCTGCCGCCGATCATCGGCCCGGTGACCGATCCCGGGTCCCGCGGCGCGAAGCAGGTCGACATCGACTACTACGGTCATCGATACAAGCTGATGACCAGCGGAATTCTCTACAAACAGGCATCCCTGCTCGCCTTCGACAAGATCTTCCACGTGGCCCCCAATGTGCGACTGGAGCCGCTCGACACCGCGGTGACACATCGCCATCTGGTCGAATTCCATCAACTCGACGTGGAGATCGCCGGCGGCTCCCGGGACGACGCGATGGATGTCGCCGAACGCATGACGACCCACGTGGTGGAGTACGTGCTCAGCAATGCCAAACACGAGCTGCGAGAACTCGGCCGCGACGTCGAACAGCTGAACCAGGTCCTCGCGGGTCCCTACGGCCGCAAGCGCCATACCGACGCGGTGCGCGAACTACGCGACCTTGGCTACGACCAGCCGGACCACACCGAGATCGAATGGGCCGGTGAGGAACTCGTCTCGGCGGCCGCGACCCGCCCGTTCTTCGTCACCGACTACCCGAAGGGGTCGCGGGGCTTCTACGACCGGGAGGATCCGGACTCACCCGGCGTGCTCCGCAATTTCGACCTGATCTTCCCCGGCGGCTTCGGGGAGATGATGAGCGGCAGTGAGCGCGAGTCGGACTACCGGACCCTGCTGACCCGAATTCGTGAAACCGGGGAGAACCCGGCCAAGTACGAGTGGTATCTCACGCTGGCGCGCGAAGGACTCCCGCCCAGTGCGGGATTCGGCCTCGGGGTGGAACGCTTCACCCGCTTCCTCTGCGGCTCCGACGCCGTCTGGCAGGCCACCGCCTATCCGAAGCTGCCGGGGGATCCGCGACCGTGACCGCCCTGACAGCCCCGGGATTCCCGGAGCGGGAGGTACGCGCCCGCGCACGCGCCGCGGCGGCCGCGGTATTCCCCGACCGCGCCCGGTACGGTTCGACCCTGTTCGGACAGGGCGAGCACCCGGCTCCGCAACCGCCCGATACGATCGATCGGTTCCGTTTGGTGCCACCGGTATTCGTGCCCAAACGCGAGGAGCGGTTGTTCGAACTCGGGCGGGAACCACTCGCCGGTGATGTCGACCTGACCACGACCATCGGCGGCCTGCGCGCCGAACTTCCGGTGTACGTCTCGGCATTCGGGTCGACCGCCGTGGCGGAGGGCGAACTCGGCGTCGCGCTGGCACGGCAGGCCGCACTGTCCGGCGTGCCGATGGTGATCGGCGAGAACATCGTGCCGGTATCCGGGTACGGCCGGCTGCGCCCGGAGGCGCCGGGAG
This sequence comes from Nocardia sp. CC201C, assembly GCF_030010695.1. Taxonomy (NCBI): domain Bacteria; kingdom Bacillati; phylum Actinomycetota; class Actinomycetes; order Mycobacteriales; family Nocardiaceae; genus Nocardia; species Nocardia sp. CC201C. Next base: position 44,413 of record NZ_JASCXP010000006.1, on the reverse strand, counting down.
AGCGGGAGTCGCGGGGGTCACTGCTGCGCAGGCTCAACGAGTATGCCAAGACCGCCGCCGGTGACACCGGCGGTGTGATCGTCCAGCAGAGCACCGAGGACGCCGACGCCGAGGTGTGGAACCTGGTGTACAGCGACCCGGCGGCCGAACCGCTGCTGGCCACCGGCCGATTGGCCTTCGAACTGAAGGTGGGCCAGGGCGCCAAACCCGGTCTCGGCGGCATGACCCTGGTGCCCCGGCATCGCGCCGCGGAGCTGGCGGCGTGGTACGACATGGTGGATATCGGCACGGATAACGAGAGCGGCACCGGGCCCGTCCTGCGCTGCGCCACCCCGGGCACCTTCACCCCGGAGATTCTGCGCCATCAGATTCGCTTGATGCGCAACAACTATCCGCGATGCCGGGTATGGGTGAAGCTGCCGCCGTCACGGGATGTGGCCGCCGCGGCCGAGGTGGCGTGGACGGCGGGCGCGGACGCGGTGACCGTCGACGGCGCCGAGGCCGGAACCGGCTGGGCGCCGAGCGGATTCCTGGATCATGTGGGGCTGCCGCTGGACGAATGCCTGCGCCGGATCGCCGATCTCGACCGCAGTGACGCGCTACTGGTGTCCGGTCGCTGCTGGGAGGGCACCCGGGTGGTGAAATGCCTCGCGCTCGGCGCGGCGGCCACCGGCCTCGGCCGGGCGGCGCTGATCGCCGCCGACGAGGATCTCGATCACGGACTGCGCAATCTGCTCGGTGCGCTGGAGCTGGAATTGCGGCTGCTGATCAGCGCCCTCGGCAAGTACCGGATCGGGGACCTGGCGGCCGAGGACGTCTGGCTACCCGGGGGCGACCGATAGCCCCGGGCATGCCGATAGTCGCGAACATGCGGATCGGATTCCGTTGTGGTCAGCTATCGTTCGCCGCAGGCGAGTTGTTCGGCCCGCACGGCGGCCACCGCCGCCTCGATCCGGCTGGTCACCTCGAGCTTGGTGAGAATGCGGCTGACGTACTCCTTGACCGTCTCCGGGCTGATGTAGAGCCGGGAGCCGATCTCTCGATTGGACAGGCCGTCGACGACCAACTCCAGGATCTCCCGTTCCCGCTTGGTCATGGCGGCGAGGCGGCGCTGCACCTCGTAGTCCGCGGCCGCGTCGGCATGCACCCGGTCCGGTTGCGGCATCAGTGCCAGCACCGCCCCGGAGATCAGCACCTCCAGCACCTCCAAGACCGCGGCCGCGCCGCGATCGGTGGCCACCACCGCGTCGACCTGGTCGATATCGGCCTTGGCCGCGCCGTGCTCGACCAGGAGCGTGATCATGGGCGTATGCGCCAGGCCGCGCAGCTGGGCCACCGTCTCGGCCAGACCCGCCACGTAGGCGACCGAGGCGTCCACGGCGACCACGTCGGGCCGCCAGTGCCCGGCCCGGTCGGCGACCTCACGCCAGGAACAGGTTCCCGCCAGGACGAAGCCTTCGCTGGCCGCGACCGCATCCTCGAAATCCGTTCGCGCGAACGGCGAATCGGAGGCAACCAGGAGTGTCCGAGGTCGCGCCGCGCCGGATTCGCGCAACCCGACTCCGCCGAAGGTGATTCCGTCGGGAGTCTCTCCGATCGTGCCGAACTTCCACATGATCGCTGCCCACCTCGCATTGGCGCCCGAACCCGCCCCTTCGAGTGCAATTTAGCGACCATGAATACTCATGTCAACACATCGGTGTGCATCGTGCACATGGCAGATTCGTTAACAGCGCATCCCGCCGTCAGGAACCCGAAAGCGTGGACAGATTCAAGGTCAAATCCCGTTGCCGACCCTCGATCGACTAGGTACGCTTCTCAGCGATGGGACGTCATGCCCAGCTCTGCCCATGTGAGTGCTACAATGCCTGCTCATGGGCGACGAATTGGGCGTCGGCGAGAGCGCGCAGCGCGAGAAAGTCGTCGAGTCCGCTGGACAGCGGTTCGGACGGCAGCTGAAGGCGTTTCGGCAACGCAATCTTCCCGATGAGCTGATCACGCATCAGCACATCCATGAACTGGGAGGTCCTACCCGGAATGTGCAATCTCGGATCGAGAGCGGGCAGGTCGACACCATCAGCGCCACATCGGAGGCCAAATACAATCGAGCGCTCGAGGCCCTGGGACTGCCGCCCGGCAGCGCGACGGCGGCCCTGCACCACGGCGGCACGCTCGGAATGCCCGTCGACGAGCCACCCGCCGCACCCATGACCGATGACGCGGACGATGTCGAGAGCGGCGTGAACGCCCTGCAGAATCTGGCACGCAAGCACCGCTCCGTCGTGGACCTCGTGACCGAACTCGACCGGCTGGGCATCGAATTGAAGCGGGCACGCAGCCACACCGACGGGTACCAGCTGATCTTCCCCAAGACAGCGATCGACCAGCTACTACAGGCACTGCAAGATGTCGCCAAACCCACCCGAGCCCCCGACGAGTCGACCCCGGACGACACGTCGAAAACCTAGCCACCGTAACGACTTCCGATCGATTGCGCGGAACGCCGGGTTGTGGTCGACTGTGATTGTCCGCGCCGCCGTGCGCGGTGAGCAAGATCAGATGTCCGAAGGCTCGGGACAGGAACTCCAATTGAGCGGCATACTGAACCTGTTCTGGCGCAAGCCATTCCCGTGGCCGTGGCGGCCCGACCGGGGCAAGATCTCCACCCGGGCCCGGCTGCGGGCCATGGTCGACGACCTCGATCTGCCCCCGGATTGGACGATCGAGGAGTTCATCGCCGCGGTCGAGCGCATGCGCGGACGCCGCATCGCGCGGCTGCCGCTGCCGCCCACCGCGCCGGTGGGACTGTGCGGACTGTGGCTGGCGTGCAAGGAGTACGACGCCATCTTCCTGCGGCCCTCCCCCGACTCCACCGTGGAGACGCACGTGGTGCTGCACGAGATCGGCCATATGCTGCTCGGCCACGGGCAGGACCGGCCGATCTCCGCGACGGAGTGGAAGACGCTGAAGGAGACCGTCGGCGATATCGACCCCGCCACCGTCCGGGCCGCTCGCGGCATCTCCAGCTACGCCTCCAACGAGGAGTACGAAGCGGAATTGTTCGCCACCCTGATCGGCTCCCACGCCCGCACCGACGGGCCGCGCCGGGACCCGATGCTGAAAGAGATGTAGCGCATGTGGCCGCACGACCACATGCCCCTCTGGGCTACCGCGTCGGCGACGGCGTTCATCGTCCTCATCACCATCATCCGAGTCGCCCTGACCAGGCACGCGAGCAGTTTCGGCCATCTCACCAATACAGTGATCGCGCTCAACGCCTCGGCGGCGGTGCTGCGGGAGCCGGTCGTCGCCCGCAATCTGGCCGGGGTCGTGCCCGGCGGCCTGCCCACCGTTTTCGACGCCTGGCACTGGCTGACCCTGCTGTCCTGGGCGTGCGGGCTGGGGATGGCGCTGCTGCACGAATACGGGCCGACCCGCTACCGGTTCCGATTCCGCATCGTGATCGGGCTGTCGGTGCTCGTGGGCCTGGCCTTCCTGGCCCTCAGCCATCCGGCGCGCGCACAGGGTATGTCCTCCATCGCGAACCATGGCGGCTGGCAATTCGCGGTCTACTTCGGGCTGTACACGGGACTGCCCGCCGTGATCACGACCTACTACTTCGTCCTGCTGTACAAGGGCGCGCTGTGGCGGACGACCACCTGGTGGGAGCGAATCACGGTGGCGGCCATGGTCGGTCTGGGCCTGGCCACCTTGCTCCCGCTGGGCACGATCGCCGCCGCCGGCGTCCTGGACGTCGCGGGCGTCCACGATGCCTTCCACCTCACCTACACCCGGGTCGCCGGTGAACTGGCCTCGGGCGAAGCCGGGCTGTTCGTGTACGCCGCCGTGGTCGTCGTCTTCATCCCCACCTCGGCGCAGGCCGTGCTGCGGCTGTTGCGGCTGGACCAGGAGTCGCGCACCGTCCGCCGCCTGTCCCCGATCTGGCGGGATCTGACGGCCGCCGCGCCGCAGGTGGTATTCCGGCTGAAGTGGGCCGACAGCTGGCACATTTCCCCCCGCGAACGATTGCACCGCCGCCGCATGGAGATCCACGACGCGGCGGAAATCGTCGCCCGCTATGTCCGGCCGCTTCCCGATGCCGTCGACGAGCTGATCGACACCGTCGTCGCCGAAGCCGACCAGGAGGATATGCGGCTGGTCGCCGAACTGGTCCTGGCGGCCCGCTACCTCGCTGACCACGGTGGGGAACCGCCGGGCGAGCCGACCGCGTACTGGGCCGACGTACCCGACGAACGCACCCTGCGCCGACTCTGGCAGCCCGCCAGATCACTCGCCCTCGCACCCGATTACGCGCATCCGGTGGTGGCCGGGCGGGTCAGCGTCGGCGGTGGATGACGCGGACGGTCACCGCAACGCGGCCTCCAGAATCGGCCAGGAGCGGTGGAAGGCGTCCTGCCAGTACATCCAGGAATGCGTTCCGGCGGGTTGGAATTCGACCGTGGCGGGGATGCCCAGCTCGGCCAGGCGGCCCGCCAGCCGGTGGGTGCACAGGTTTGTCGCGGCTTCGATCATGCCCCCGAGCACGATCTGATTCGCCAGGGTGGTCGGTTCGCCGCCCACCAGCGGATTGGCGAGCGTGTCCTCGCGGCCGGGCAGTCCGGTCGCGCTGGAGATGTAGATGGTTTTACCGCGCAGCTTGTCGGCATTGAGCACCGCGTCGTGGCGCAGCCAGGCGGGGTCGCCGGGCTCGCCCCACATATTGCGGACGTCGGCGTCGGCGCGGGCGAGGACGAGTTCGATGTAGGTGCGGCTGATGGCGTCACTGGTGGAGGCGCAACCGCTGTAGGACGCCACCGCTCGGTACAGGTCGGGGGCGGCGATCGCGAGATTGAGCGCCGACGTGGCCGACATGGATACGCCCGCAATGGCATTGACGCCGGTAGCGCCCAGGGCCGCGTCGATGACGGGCGGCAGTTCGCGAGTGAGGAAGGTCGTCCACCGGTGTCGGCCGATCTCGGGATCGTCCGCGTACCAGTCGGTGTAGTAGGAGAACGCGCCGCCGATCGGGGTCACCACATTGACGTTCTTGTCGGCGAGAAACTGCACGATATCGGTTTGCCGATGCCAGTTCGCGCGGTCCTCACCGCCGCCTGCGCCATTGAGCAGGTACAGCGTCGGGTGTGGCGCGCTGGTGTCGAACGGGGTGATCACGTGCAGGGTGATGACCCGGCCCATGGACGGCGAGTAGACGTGCATGATCTGCTGCCGTTGCCCCGCCCGGTCGATGAGCACCAGTTCGGCGGGGGCGGTATCCGCTGTGCCCGGTTCGGTTGTGGCGGGATCGGCCGCGGCCGTACCGGACGCGCCGGACAGTCCCGCCGCGACCACGAGGCAGCCGATCGCAGTCAGCATCGACATTCTTCTCGCGAGCATCCGCTCACCCCTCATCGCTCGTATCGCGCACCGCCGCTCGCCCCATCGGCCGGGGCGAGCGGGATGCTCGGGAGTGTGGACCGTCAGCTGCCCAGGAACTTGCGCAGCGTCTCGGCCAGCACGTCGCTGAACGAGCCGGTGGAGCTGAGCTGTCCGTCATCGGAGCCGAGCCCGTTGTCGTCGAGGCTGCCCAGCACGGACTCACCGGGATTGGCGCCGCGCGCGGTGAAACACGAGGTCAGATTGGGCATCTCGTTGCTCACGCCGACCGTGCCCGCGACACCCACACCGCCACTGGTGATCTGCTGGCCCGCGCGCAGGCTGTCCGGCACCGGGTAGGTGATGTGCAGGGTCACCGGGTTGCCGGAATTGACGAACCAGCCGGTGCTGGTGACCTTCCACCCGCCCGCGTTCGGGGTGGCGGTCACGTCCTCGGTCTGTTGTCCCCTGCCCGCGTGGTACGCGGTGACCGCGACCTTGACCGGCGCGCCGAAGCCCGTGGGCGGGAAGTCGGTGATGGTGTTGACGTACGGGTTGCCGATGCCGGTGGTGCCGATCTTCACGTCGTAGGTCACCGTGGTGCCGATGCCGATGCTCTCGGCGCTGGCGATCTTCTCGTAGGTGTGGGTGATCCCTACAGTGCTGACGTCCTTCTTGGTCTGATAGCTGCGCACCTCGCAACCCCCGTCCGCCGTGGCGATGCCGGTGGCGGCGCTCAGTCCCGCAAAGACGAGCGCGGTGGACGCCGTGAGTGCGGTCATCCTCGTGGTTCGGAACATAGTTCTCCTTGTTGTGCCCCGAAAGATGCTCCGGGACAAGGCAATAGCAACAGGACCCTGCGGACGTCCCCGGGGCGACGGTGGTCACCCGGCGGCCAAGTTAACACAGTTAACTGGTCTCCCGTCCAGAAATTGACCCAATTAGAACTATGGATGTTTCATATATCCGGGGTGGCGTTCCAGGCTGCGGTGGTCACCATTCGTCTGGTGCGGTGACCGTGACGGGAGCGGTTGCGGCAGAGATCAAAAGATTGGAAGTGTGGTTGCCTCGTGTGCCTTACCTGACTGTCGCTGACGCCAGGTTGGGGGTCATGGGCTCGGTTCGGGCCGTCGGACTGGCTGTGGTCCGGTTTCGAGATACGGCGGATGGTGCTGGATGCGGCGGGTGCGGCGGTGGGATGGCTCCCTCGCGAGGAACACGGTGAAGCACTCGAGTGCGCCCCGAGGGAGCGGTGGGGTGTCGCGGACGCGATGAGAGCGGCGAGTCATCGCAGACGCGGTGAGATGCTTACGCCACCAGGAGGCACCTCTGCGGCGGAGTGCGGCTCCCGGCCACGGCGGGATTCACCCGCGCGGCCGACGCCATGCCCGGATACGGCCGCGCGGTCGGCCAGCAGCCGGGCGCGGCGACGGTTCACACTCTCGGCGAGTACTTGTTCGGGGTGATGGAACCGATTCACCCGCGCCCGCCGTCGCGGATCCACCGAGACCGGCGGACAGAACGCCGTCCGCCCCGCATCCACGCCACCAGCCGGGACACGGTGGGTGGCCCACCCACTCGGATCCTCCGGGTCGGCGGCGATCTGCGCATGATGGGCATCGCACACCAAAGTGAGATTGTCGATATCGGTCGGACCCTGCGCGGCCCACGGAATCAGGTGATGCATCGCGCACATCGTCGCCGGAGCCGAACAGTCCGGGTGGGTGCAGCCACGGTCACGAGCGATCGCGGCCAACCGCTGCCACGACGACGCGATCCTCGCACCTTCTCCCAAATACAGCGGCTTGCCAGCGGTGTCGTCGAAGAGCAGCAACAGCGGGATCGAGCCCTGCGCCATCCGCCACGCTTCCCGCACCGGGATTGTCGTCCCCGACGCCGCCCGCGCCACCCCCGCACCCTCGAGCAGGTCGGCGACCGACATCGTGAGCACGATCGAGACCGGCAACCCGCGATGGGCACCCAGGTTGTCCGGGCCGCTGGCGGACAGGAACGCTGTCAACGCGTCGTGGCGCCGCTGCGCCGGAGACCGCACATCACGCCCGACGGCGGCCTCCAGCCGGTTCGGGTCGAACCCGTCAGGATCATGCACCCCGAGTTGGGGGCTGTCGGGGTCGTCGGGCATGCACATGCCCGGGCGTGCCCACTTCGCGAACACGGTATCAAGCATCGCCCGCAGTTCGGGATCGAAACAGCCCTGCAACGGGCTCATCCCGTCCAAGTTGTTCCCCGAACGTCGCTGCCCGCACCCAGGCGCGGTCCTTGTCGGTGGTCAGCGTCCCGTCGGGGTCGAGGTAGCCCAGGATGCGGTCACCGACCTTGCCCACCATCTCCGGGGTCCCGGCCCGCGCGGCGTCGGCGAGGTGTTCCTCGGCGATGGCGCGGTGTTCGGTATCGACCGCGTCGGGGATGCGGTCCATCACCCGCATCACCGCCCGCGCGTGATCCCCCGAGATCACCCCCGCGGCCTGCGCGGCCGCCGTAGCGGGCAGACGGGGTTCGCACGGCTCGCCGTAGGCACTGGTCATGATCCCCAGCTGCGCGGCGGTCTTCACCCGCGCGACGGCGTCGGCCTTGGCCAGGCGCAGGGTTTCCACCAGGTACCGGTACAGCCCCACCGATCCGGTGGTGGTCCACAACTGTCGGTCGTTGATCTCGACCACGTGCCGATGCCCCACCGCCTCCAACCGGCGGCGACACGCTTCCAGTCCTTGCACGCGGGCAGCGAATGCGGTGTCGGTGAATCCGGTCAGGTCCTCGGCCAGCAGCGTGTCGATCGCGGTCACCAACATGGCGAGCGCGGGATCACGCTGCTGGATCTCCCCCTCCGAATTCATGCAGCCATTCTACCGCCAAATACGTTGCGGCAGAATGAAATAAGCTGTCTGAACTGCATATCTTCAGATCCGATTTGCCCCCTTTCTTCCATTACGGAATACCGGAATCACCGACGCGAAGGACGGATGAACATGCCCTCGATTCAGGTTGCGGTGTGCGGTCCTCGGGACTGCACACCGACCGACGTCGACAATGCCCGCGAGATCGGCCGCCTGCTGGCGGAAGCCGGGGCGACGGTGTTGTGCGGTGGCGGCACCGGCGTCATGGCCGCGGTCGCCGAAGGTGCTTCCCGCGCTGGCGGATTGGTGATCGGCGTGCGTCCCGATAACGATCGGGAGCAAGTCTGTGACGGCCTCTCGGCGGTGCTGTACACGAATATGGGCGAGGCACGGAACGCGGTGATCGTGTGGTCGGCCGATGCGGTGATCGTGGTCGGCGGATCGTGGGGGACGCTGTCGGAGGTGGCCCTCGCCCGCAGGCGGGGTGGCGTGCCCGTGGTCGGTATCGGGGGATGGCGGGTGCACGATGCCGACGGGCGACCGCTCGACGCGGGGATCGAGGTGCGCACGCCGACGGCGGCCGTTGCGACCGCCTTGTCCTGCCTGCCGCCATCGGTGTCCGGTGCCGACGGAGACGCCGCGGGTGGTGTCGGCTAGGTGAAACGGTAGGTGAGACGGTAGGTGTTGGCACCATCGGTGGAGTCGTAGCCGCCGGTACCGGTGAGGCCGGTGAGGTCTCCGGTGCCGGAACCGGGTAGGACGGACCAGTCGGCCCGGGAATCGCCGGCGGCGTCGAACGTGCCGGTCATGCGGAGGACGAAAGTGCCGGCGCGGCCCGCCAGGGTGCAGTGCATGCGTTGCAGGCTGTCGAAGCCGCCGCTGCCGTCGGCGTTGCTGTAGATGATGCCCCGCCATTCCGCGTCGCCGACGATGTCGCCGCTGTAGCGGTCGTGGCCGGTGGCGACGCCCAGGGCCGGGGCTCCGTCGGCGGACGCGAACTCGGTCTGCTCCCAGGACTTCGATTCGATGGTGCCGGTGGCGGTCGTGTCGTTCATAACTCGACGCTAAGGTCGAGGGGGTATCCCGGTCTTGAACAAACGCGAACGCGGGGCGCCATGGATTCGACCGCCGACAGCCCACCGCGCGGCCTCCTCGACCCGCGGGCGGGGGCCGGTGTGTATCGCGAGGGCTTCGTTCCGGTATCCGAGGACTTGGCCCACATCGTGGCGCATCACTGGTCGGTCCGCTGGGATCTGCGCGGGCGCGAGCCGTTCGAAGTGGAGGTGCTCCCGAGTCCGGCGGTGGTGCTGGTCGTCGAGGACGCGCGGTGCCGGGTGCACGGCGTGCTGCGCGGCAAGTACGCGCAGAAGCTGTCCGACCGGGGCGATATCTTCGGAATCACCTTCCGCCCGGCGGGATTTCGCACCTTGATCGACCGACCCGTCGCCGATCTCTCCGATCGGGTGGTGCCCGGTTCCGACCTGTTCGGGTCGGATGCCGATCGACTCGCCGCGCGCATCAGCGCGGAATCCGATACCCGCGTGCGGGGCGGATTCGCGGAAGACTTCGTTCGCCAACGGTGTGACAGCGAATCCGGCTGTACCGCACTGCTCAACGAGATCGTGGACGCGATCCTCACCGATCGCACGATTATGCGCGTCGACGACCTCACACAGCGCTTCGGTCTCGGAAAACGCCACTTGCAGAAGCTGTTTCGTGACCATGTTGGGGTCTCCCCGAAGTGGGTCATCCAGCGCTACCGCCTGCACGAGGCCGCCCAGCGCCTGCACGAGGGCTACCGGGATCTGGCCGCCCTCGCCGCCGAACTCGGTTACGCCGATCAGGCGCACTTCGCCCGCGACTTCAAGACGGTGGTCGGCCGCCCGCCCGCCACCTATCGCGGCGGTGTGCGGTAAGGGCGGTGTGCGCTGGCCGACCGAGGCGATGCGGCGGGCGTCAGGTGAGCTGCCTGCGACGCCGTGCGAGCAGGATGGCGAAGGCGGGTACGCCGAGCAGGGCGGTGACCACTCCGACCGGTACCTCGCGGGCACCGAACGCGCTGCGGGCGAGGGTGTCCGCCCAGACCATGAAGACCGCGCCGAGCAGCACCGTGACCGGCAGCAGCCGGGCGTGACCGGGGCCGACCAGGAAGCGGGCGGCGTGGGGCAGCACCAGGCCGACGAAGCCGATCGCACCGGCCGCGCTCACCAGCGCCGCCGTCACCACGGCCGTGATCAGCAACAGCAACAGCCGGGTCCGGCCCACCGCGACGCCCAGCGCGGCAGCGGCATCGGAGCCGAAGGCGAAGGCGTCCAGCGTCGGCGCGTACCACAGGCAGAGCACGCAGCCGACCGCGACGACGGCGGCGCAGACGACCACATCCGACCAGGTCGCCCCGGCCAGCGAACCGAGCAGCCAGAACAGCACGCCGCGCGTCTGATCGGCATTGGCCGACCACAGCACGGTCAGCGAGGTCAGCGCCGAGAACAGTTGCGTACACGCCACACCCGCGAGAACCACCCGGTCCGGGGTGCCGCCCGCGGCGTAGGCCAGGGCCAGCATGAGCGTGAACGACAGCACCGCGCCCAGGAACGCCCCACCCGACAGCGTCAGCGCCCCCGCCCCGACGCCGACCACCGCGACCAGCACAGCGCCGGTGGACGCCCCCGAGGAGACGCCGAGGACGAACGGATCGGCGAGCGTATTGCGCAGCAGCGATTGTAGAATCGCCCCGCACAGCGCCAGCCCCGCCCCGCAGATCGCCGCCAGCACCGCACGCGGCAAACGCAACTGCCAGACGATGCCGTCGGCCAGTCGACCGGCCGACGACGTCCCCAGGCCGAGATGCTGTCCGATGATGGAATACACATCACGCACGGATATGTCGGCGGGGCCGATGGATACCGTGACGGCTATCGAAAAGCACAGCAGGACAGCGCAAGCCAGGCAGATCGACGCCGCGCGGCGGGTGCGGGTCAACGCGCTGTCGCGAGACCGTTCGCCAACTTCTCGATGGCGTCGATCTCACGGATTCCCGGATCCAGCTCCGAGCCGGTCATGACGACATAGCGCTTATCCTGTACCGCCCGCATCCGGTTGGTCGCCGGGTTCGATTCCAGGAACTCGATTTTCGTGGTCAGCGCGTCGCCGTCGATGCGCTGTCGGCTGAGATCGGCGAGCACCAGCACATCGGGATCGCTGGCGACGACCGCCTCCCAGCTGATCTCGGGCCAGTCCTCGCGCTCGTCGGCGAAGACATTGCGCGCACCCACCTCGCGGGCGTACATGCCGGGAGCGGAACAACATCCGGCCATGTACGGGGTCTTGATTCCGGAGAACCAGAAGGCGACCGTCGGCTCCGAGGTCGCGTTCAGCTTCGCCGTCGCCGCCGCCAACCGCCCGCGCAGCTCGTCGACCAGCCGCGCGCCCCGCTCCTGCACATCGAAGATGCGGGCCAGTTCGGTGATCTCCTGGAACAGCGTCTCGATGCCGAGCGGTTCGGTGCGGGTGACGGTTTCACCCTCGACCGTCGCCCCCGTGCACACCGACGGCGACTGATAGGTGGGAATGCCGAGCTGCGCGAACCGCGACCGCTCCGCCACCACGGCGGGAGTGAAGGTGTGCGCGCTCGCCGAGGTCACCAGATCGGGTTCGGTGGCGAGCACCGCCTCCAGTGACGGATCGTTGTCGGCCAGCCGGGGCACCTTCGCATTGTCGGCCGCCAGCTGCGGCAGCACCGGATCGAACCAGGTCGACGTGCCCACCATGCGGTCGGCGAGCCCCAGCGACAGCAAGATCTCGGTGGACGCTTGGTACAGCGAGGCCGCCCGGGTGGGCGCCTGGTCGAAGGTCACCTCCACACCGCAGTTCTCGATGGTCAGCGGATAGCTGGTGCGGCCCGGCGCCTGCGGGGCGCCGCTGGCCGCGGTCTCCGCCGTATCGGCCGCGCCACCGCAGGCGGTCAGTCCGGCGACGAGGCAGCAGACCAGACCCAGGAGCGAGAACAGCCGTGTCCGGCGCGTCGTCGATGTCATGGCGAGCACCGTATCAAGATCGATGATGACGATATCCACGCCCGGACTTGCGGATGAACCACCACCTCCACCAGGGTTGGCATCCGGACCGAACCGTCGGACATTCGGCCGATGACGAGAGAGAGGCGACAGTGCGCCCGGACGATCGCGGAACCCGCCGCCGCGCGGCGCACTTCGCCCTGCTGCTGCTCTGGCTGTTCAGCACCGCATGGACGATCGGCTGGCTCGTCGAGGGCCGGTCGGACGCCCCCACACCGCCCGCCGTTCACGGCCACTGAGCGGCTCGCCACGGCCGCCGATGGTGGCGCACAGGGCGGCCAGATCCCTGCCGGTGCGCTGTACCGTACCGTCGGGGCGGACGAGCGCCGCTCGGGTGTGCGCGCGGCGCAGCCAGCGGTGCAGATCGTCGCCTGGGCGCACGGAGAGCAGGAGTACACCGTGTCGTTCGAACGCCTGCCGCTCGGCCGGTGACGGTGCGATGGCGGTGACGACGGCGTAGCGCCCGGCGATGACATCGTCGACGCGACGCTGGTCGGTGAGCCGGGCGTTCGGTATGAGCCGCCCGGCCAGGCCGCGGCGCAGCAGCGGCGTGACGACCAGGTCGGTGCGGTGCAGCGGCGGCGTCTCGCCACTGATGATCAGCGCGGCTACGCCCGGGACACGGTGCAGCCGGGGTGCGATCAGGCGGCGCAGGCGGTTGCCGAATTCACCGCCCTCGGTCATGATGACGCCGACCAGCTTGGCCAGCCGGATCATGGCTCGGGCGTGTGGTTTTCGCTCGGACTCATAGGTGTCGAGCACGGTGTCGGGCAACTGCCCGTGCAGGACTGCGGCCAACTTCCACGTGAGATTCGCCGCGTCCCGCAACCCGGCGCACAGACCCTGACCGATGAACGGCGGCGTGAGATGGGCGGCGTCGCCCAGCAGGAACATTCGCCCGCAGCGCCAGCGGTCGGCGAGCTGGGCGCGGAAGGTGTACTCGGCGACGCGGACCAGTTCCAGGTCCGTGATGGGAACGTCCGCGGTCCAGTGCCGGATCATCGGGTACAGATGCGGAATATCCGGCCAGTCCGCGGCGGATTCCCCCGGCGCGAGCCGAAACTCCCAGCGGTGGCGCGTCTGCCCGATACGCATGTAGGTGGCCGCCCGACCCGGATCGCACACCTGATGCACGCCACCCCACTGACCGAGTTCGGCAGCCGTGACCACATCGACCACCAGCCAACGCTGTTCGAACCGCAGATCCTGCATGCGCGCCCCGATGGCGGTGCGGACCACGCTGTTCGCACCGTCGCAGCCGAGCAGGTACAGTGCCCGCACCACACCCACTGCGCCGGTCACGCGATCGGTGTAGTCGACGCGCACACAGTCCTCCTCCTCGGCGACGCCGATGACGTCGATATTGCCGCGCAGGGTGACCGACGAACAGCCCGCGAGATTGGCGCGCAGCGCCGCTTCCAGCTCCGGCTGGTCGAACAGGTTCGCCTCGGGATACCCATTGCGTCCGCCCGTCGGATCGCGATCGATCTGTGCCAGCACCCGCCGCTCTCGGTCGATCAGGCGCAACCCGAGAGCGGGCCGGGTGATGGCGTCGAAGGCGGTCCCGATCCCGAGCCGGGCGAGGATGCGGCGCACCTCGCCGTCGAGATGGACCGCGCGCGGCTGCGGGAAGAGACCGTCCCAGCGTTCCAGGACCACCACGTCGATCCCGTCACGCGCCAGCAGAGTCGCGGCCGTGAGCCCGGTCGGGCCTGCCCCGACGACGACCACCGGGACGACCGGGGCCAAGCCGGTCATCGCGCGTACCTCACCACCGTGCGCTGGCGGCCGAGATCGAGCACGCCGTCGTCGGTCGCGATCGCGGCCTCCATGACATCGCCCTCCCCCAGGTACTTCGGATTCTTGGCCTGGCCACGAAAGAACAAGCGCCACTTTATATTCGGCGGCAACAACGCGGCCAACATCGTCACCGGCCGCGGCGGTGCGCTGATCGCCGTGCCGACCGGGGTGCCGGTGAGCAGCAGATCCCCGGCGTCCATGCGTTGGAATCGGGTCAGTGCCCGCAGCGTCTCCAGCGGATGATAGATCATGTCCGCGACCGTCATGTCCTGTCGCACTTCGCCGTTGACCCACAATCGCAGCCGCAGATCGGTGAAGCGCCTCAACTCGCCGGTGTCCAACAGCACCAGCGCAGGTCCGACCGGGGTGAAGGTGGGATATGACTTCGCCTCGTAGAATTGCGTTTTCGGCAGCTGCACATCGCGCGCGGACACGTCGTTGGTGATGACCAATCCGGCGACGTACTCGGCCAGGCTCTCCGAGGTGAGCCGCGAACCGACCGGCATCGCCCGACCGAACACCAACCCGATCTCCACCTCGTAGTCCAACAGACCCACATGGGCGGGCCGGATCACATCGTCGTGGGGACCACTGATCGACCCGGAGGACTTGCGGAAGAACGTGAGCGGCACCGTCTCCGGGTCGCCGCCCGAATCACGCACGTGCGAGGCGAAATTCGTCATCTGCGCCACCACGCGGCACGGCGCGGTCACCGGGGAGAGCAGGTCGAGTTCACGCACCGGAACCGGATCGCCCGCTCCGTGCGCGGCGGCGTCGATCGCCGCTCGATCGGCCAGCAGTGCGGCGGTGGTCGCCGCGGCGGTGTCGACCCGCACCGCACCGGATGGGGTGGACACCCACCAGGCGTCAGCGGTACGGAGAACGGAAACGCTCATGAGGTTGCCACTTTCAACAGGCCGCGCAGGCGGCGAAGATCGAATTCGTTGTCGTCGCGCAGGGCGTCGACGATCGTGCGCACCTCGCGCAGTGCGTCCCTCCTCGGGGCGATGCCCAGGAAATCCTTGGTCGCGGGCGGACCCCATTGCGCCAGACCGGATGCCGACATGGGCGCCCAGCCCGGCGCGACCGAGCAATCGAACAGGTCGCCGTCGCTGAAATGCTCGACCAGAAAACCGTCCGGATCACGCCAGTAATCGAAGATCTGGCTGCCCTGGATGTGCCGACCGATCCCCCACGAACGGCGATAGCCCCGGTCGCGCAGATATTCTCCGCCCGCGGCGAGGGCGTCGAGATCGGCCACCTGGTACGCGGAGTGCACGTATCGATCGGCCGGGCCGAGGACCAGCGCCAGCGTGTGGTGGTCGGTCGGGATCGACCCCTGATCACACCGGAGGAAACTCATCACGGGTCCGCGTTCGCGCTGGCCCGGGTAGTACAGGAAGTCGCTGACGATCAGCCCCAGCCGCCGCAGGTACCAGTCCAGGGTTCGGCGGTAGATGGTGGTCTGCACCACCACGTGACCGAGCCGCCGCACGCGTGCGGGTTCCCGCGGGGGCCGTTGGGTGGCATTGACGCGCGGCGTCTCCCGGCCGAAGTTGAAGACCGGGGTCCGCTGGGCGGGCAGCGCACCCAGGACGTGGGTGTCGGCGACCACGTGAACCCGCAGACCGCTCGGATCGGTGAGTTCGACGGCCAAGCCCCCCAGTGACTCGGGCAGAGGTACGGGGCGGGCCTCGACGGCCGCCGCCAACCGCGGCAGGTCCGCCGCCTCGGCAGCCCGGAACGCGGGACCAAGGAACCGGGACCGGGGGCCACGACGAATCAGCACACAGGGCGAGCCGGGATCCGTTCCGCGCAAGTGCAGTTCGTCCGCGGTTCGCGCCGCCGTCGTGAATCCGAAGGCGTGCGCGAAGGTCTCGGCCCGCTCCAGATCCGGTTTCTGGAACTCCAGCCACGCCAGGTCCGCGACCTTGATCACCGGGTCACGTGCACGCCCGGGGTGTTCGTGCGCTGCGCCACCGTATTCGCTGTGCAGGCCGGTGTGTACGTCGTGATGGCCGCTCATCGGCCACCCCCTTCCCGAGTAACTGACGATATCGTCACTCGAGACGCCTCACCCAGTCAACAAGTTTTGAGGAATTCGTCAGTATTGACTGCCGGGGTTACGATGGCGGCGAATCGCCGACGAGAGGTGACCCGCGATGCCCGCGCGACATGGTTCCGAACCCAACCGGCTGGAACGCCGCAAGGCGCGCACCCGTGCCGCGCTCGTGGATGCCGCCCAGACCTTCCTGGCCGAGGGTCGACTCAACGCGCCCATCCTCGAACTCACCCAGGCCGCCGACGTCGGGATGGGTTCGTTCTACAACCACTTCGACAGCCGCGAGGAGCTGTATCGAGCAGCGGTGGAGGAGGCACTGGAACGCCACGCCGCCGCCCTCGATCTCCTCACGCGCGATATCGACGATCCCGCAGAGGTTTTCGCGCAGAGCTTTCGCCTCACCGGCCGCCTGCACCGCCGCAATCCCACCCTGAGCAAGGTGCTGCTCGGCAATGGGCTCATGCTCACCGGTTCCGACAAGGGCATGGCTCCCCGCGCCCGCCGCGATATCGAAGCGGCCACCCGCGCGGGCCGCTTCCAGGTCGCCGACGTCGAACTCACCATGACCATCATCGCCGGGGCGGCCCTCTGCCTCGGCCAGCTCCTGCACGACCATCCGGAACGCGATGACGCGGCGGCTACCGACCAGGTCACCGAGGACCTGCTGCGCATGCTCGGCCTGTCGGCCGACGAAGCCCGCGCCATCTGCCGCCGCCCCTTGGCCGCCTTCGACGTACCACCGCGGGCCGAAACCGCCTCCTGAGGTCTCGTTAGACCAGACGGAGTTCCTCGACGGGCGTGGTCAGGGTGGTGCCGTTGATCTCGCAGTACAGCAGGCGTTCGGTAATGGAGACACCCATGGCATTGCGACGGTCCAGCGTCGCGGCGGCCGCGTCGACGAAGGTTCGATCCAGGCTGTAGACCGGGATGTCCTCGGCGCGGTGGATCTTCTTGCCGACGAGTTGGGCCAGCACCTTGGCGGGGTCGCGATGGTGGGTGTAGACGGCGGCACGGTCGGCGAGTTTGCTGCCGCGGTGCAGTCTTTCGGCGTCGGGTGCGCCGACTTCGATCCAGGCGGTGATGCGGCCGGTGAGGTCGCGGACCAGGACCGCGGGTTCGTCGGTCGAGGAGACGCCGCCTTCGCTGAACGTGATGCCCTCGGTGTATTCGAGGCAATAGGCCAGCAGCCGGGTCAGCATGAACGCGGGTGTTTCGGATGGGTGGCGAGCGACGCGTAGCTCGACCTCCTGGTAGACGCCGCGATCGACGTCGGCCAGGTTGACGGAGAAGTTGTACATCGTCGCACTCAGGGCCATAGGCGCAGAAGCATAGTCGTGGGCCGGTTCGGGTCCACCGGCCACGCGGTGCTGTGATCCGCGACACTCCACTCCGACGCGGCTTGACCTGAATAATTGTTGAGGTTTCAGGATGGTCTCACACGAACTGCACAGCTTCGACTCAGGAGATCATCATGACGACCACGACCACCACCGCCCGCGACGCCATCACCGTCCCCGCGCTGAGCCGCCCGGTCGCCGTTCTCGGCGCGATCACGGCCGCCGTCGCGGTCAACCTGGTCGTCTGGTTGATCGGTGCCGCCGCGGGCGGTTCCTTCGACATGACGAACGAGGGCGTGACGCAATCGGTCGCGCCGGGCGGAATCGTCATCCTGACCGTCGTTCCGATGCTGGTGGGCCTCACCGCCGCCGCACTGCTGTCCTACAAGTGGGTGGGCGTGCTGCGAACCGCGGCCGTGATCGGTTCACTCCTGGCGGTCGCGACCATCGCGCTCACCGTCGACGCCGATTTCGACACCGCCTCCACCATCGCCCTGTCGATCACCCACCTCACCCTGGTGCCCGCCCTGGTCATCGCCACCGAGGGCATGCGGCGCAAGCTGATCGAACGTTGAGCAGGCGACACGGCCCGCATCCACCCCGGATGCGGGCCATTCGCGTACCCGCAGGAAGATTGTCACCGATCACATCGTCCGCGACTGTCGAAAACCGTGAACCCCACTCGTATAGGTGATGAACCCGGAACCGGACCGGGCACATCGAGAGGAGCGGAACATGGGCGAGATCGTGGCGGTCGTCAGCCTCACCCTGGACGGGGTCATGCAGGCACCGGGTCGCGCGGACGAGGACACCCGCGACGGATTTCGGCACGGCGGTTGGGCACACCGCTTCAACGACGCCGTCCAGGGCCGGGTCATGGGTGAGCACATGGCCGCCCATCGGGGCGCACTGCTGCTCGGACGACGCACCTACCAGGACTTCCACGGGTACTGGCCGAAGCAACAGGACAATCCATTCACCGAGGTACTGAACAAGACCGAGAAGTTCGTGGCCTCGCGCACCCTGACCGAACCGCTGCCGTGGCAGAACTCCACCCTGCTCACGGGTGACGCGGTGGACGCGGTGCGACGACTGCGCGCACAACGGCCGGAATTGGATCTCGTCGTCCTGGGCAGCGGTGAACTGCTGCGCTCGCTCATGCGGTCGGGCATGATCGACGAGTATCTGCTGCAAATCCATCCGCTGGTGGTCGGGGCCGGGCGGCGGCTGTTCGAGGAAGTGGATCTCGGTGCGCTGCGACTGATCGACAGCGTGCCCACCACCACCGGCGTCATCATCGCCACCTACCGGCGGGCGGAGGAGTCGTGACGAAGCAATACCTGCTCAGCATCTATCAACCCGACGACACCGAACCGCCGGAGAATCTCGACGAGATCATGCGTGATCTGGCCGCGCTGAACGACGAGATGCGGGCCGCAGGCATGTGGGTGTTCGCCGCGGGCCTGCATCCCGCCAGCACAGCCACCGTCTTGCGGCCGTCCGGGTCCGAGATACTCGTGACCGACGGCCCGTATGCCGAGGGCAAGGAACATATCGGCGGATTCACCGTCATCCGGGTCGCCGACCTGGACGAGGCGCTGGAGTGGGCCGAGCGGATGGCCACGGTGATCACGCTACCGATCGAAGTGCGACCGCTACAGGACGGCTGACTTGCCTTCCGCCACCGTCGATACCGCGACCATCGAGCGGGTGTTCGCCGAACACTACGGTCGCGCCGTCGCCAGTCTGATCCGAGTGTTCGGCGATGCCGATATCGCCGAAGACGCGGTGCAAGACGCCTTCACGACGGCGGTGGATCGCTGGCCTGCCGAGGGGTTGCCGCCGAGCCCGCCCGGCTGGATCATCACCACCGCGCGCAATCGGGCCGTGGATCGACTGCGGCGCGAGGCGGCTCGACACAGCCGCTACGCGGAGGCCGCCCTCCTGCACGCCCGCAACGAACCACCCGAGACCGGTGCGGTCCGCGACGATCGACTCCGGCTCATCTTCACCTGCTGCCATCCCGCACTCGCACCCGCCGCGCGGGTCGCACTCACGCTGCGGCTGCTGGGCGGTCTGACCACCGGCGAGATAGCCCGAGCCTTCCTGGTATCGGAATCGACCATGGCACAGCGCATCTCCCGTGCGAAGGGCAAGATCCGCGATGCCCGCATCCCCTATCGGGTACCGACGGACGCCGACCTGCCCGCGCGGCTGGACTCGGTGCTGACCACCCTGTACCTCATCTTCACCGAAGGCCATAACGCCACCTCCGGCGACCGGTTGGTCCGCGCCGATCTGTGCGCCGAGGCCATCCGCCTGGGTCGACTGCTCGCCGAACTCATGCCCGACGAGCCGGAAGTCCGGGGACTGCTGGCACTCATGCTGCTCACCGACTCCCGTCGCGCCGCGCGCACCGACGCCGACGGGGGCGTGGTACCGCTGCCGGAACAGGATCGCGGCCGCTGGGACCACGACCTGATCACCGAGGGTCACGCGCTGGTCCGAGAGTGCCTGCGCCGCAATCAACCCGGGCCCTACCAGATTCAGGCCGCCATCAATGCGGTGCACACGGACGCCGCCGCGGCCGCACAGACCGACTGGCGGCAAATCCTCGCCCTGTACGACCAGCTCACGGCGCTGTCCCCCGGCCCGATCGTGGCTCTCCACCGTGCGGTGGCGGTCGCCGAGGTGCACGGCCCGGAGGCGGGCCTCGCCGCCGTCGATACCCTCGACCTCGCCGAATACCATCTGTACCACGCCATCCGCGCGAGGCTGCTGCACCGGCTCGGACGCCTCGCCGCCGCCGAACGCGCATATGCCGCTGCCCTGGAGCGCACGAAGAACACGGCCGAGCGTGCCTTCCTCACCACCATGAGGGCGGAAACAGGCCGGGTGAGCCCGGAAGCATGATGACCGGGCCCACCCGTAACGGAGGAGTCGAACGAAGCGTTCGCGAGGGAAGATATCTGCCGTGTCGCGGCGACCGACGCGGGTCGCCTGCTGCGCCACAACGGTGACCGTGCACAGCGGATCACCCGATCACGAAGGTGTCCGCGGAGTGCCGGAGGCAGGCGTGACGACGCGTGCCGGCCGCGAAACGGCTGTCGAGCGATTCGAATGGACAGGCACCACCTCACTTCCATGCGCGACTGATATCTCGGCGTCGACACGACGCGAGTTCGGGGTCCGTCGCCGGGTGCGGGTCAGGCGTCGATGGCCTGGCGCTCGCGCTCGGGGCGGGCGACTTCGATCTTGCGGGGCTTGGCCTGTTCCGCGATCGGAATGACCAAGCGCAGCACACCATCTCGGTAGTCGGCGCGAATCCGCTCGGTATCGAGGCTCTCACCTAGGAACAACTGTCGGCTGAACACGCCGCGGGAGCGTTCCGCGGCGATCATCGAACGGTCCGAATCCAGTTCCGGGCGGGTGGCCCGCACCGTCACCACATTGCGTTCGACATCCAGATCCAGGGAGTCCGGGTCGATGCCGGGCAGATCCAACTCCACCAGGAACTCGTCGCCGTCACGCCAGGCGTCCATCGGCATCACCGCCGGACGCGCCGCGGTGCCGAACACCTGCTGCGCCCACCGGTCCAGATCGCGGAACGGATCCGCGCGCATCAGCATGGTCGCCACTCCAACTCACTCCAATCTCATTCGAAGTGGATTAGATAACTTGTGTCTGCTGACATAGATATTATTTAGCACTCCCCGCAGGAGAGTGCAAGCCCGTTCGTGGCGTCAGTCGCCAGCCCTGTGCCCGTTCCCGTTCGCGCCAGAAGTCGCGGTAGCGGCCGGGGACGGCGAGCAGGTCGGCGTGGGTGCCCCGCTGGGCGATGCCGCCCTCGTCCAGGACCAGGATCTGGTCCGCGCTGGCGATGGTGTGCAGGCGGTGGGCCACCACCAGGACGGTGCGGTCTCGGGCCAGGGTGCGCAGAGCGGCGGCGACGGCGGCCTCGTTGTCGGGGTCCAGGGCGGCGGTGGCCTCGTCCAGGAGGACGATCGGGGATTGCTTGATCAGGGCGCGGGCGATCGAAACCCGTTGGCGCTCACCGCCGGAGAGGCTGACGCCGCCCTCGCCGACCCGGGTTCGCCAGCCGTCGGGGAGGCGTTCCACGATCTCGTCCACGCGGGCGGCGCGGGCGGCCGCATGGACTTCTTCGACGGTGGCGTCGGGGCGGCCGAGGCGGATATTGGCCTCGATGGTGTCGTCGAACAGGTAGACGTCCTGGAAGACCATGGCCAACTGACCCATCAGCGCCTCGGTGGTCAGCTCACGCACATCGACGCCACCGATGCGCACGGTACCCGCGTCCACATCCCAGAAGCGAGCGGCCAGGCGCAGCAGCGTGGTCTTGCCGGAGCCCGAGGGGCCGACGATGGCGGTCAGGGTGCCGGGGCGGGCCGTGAAGCTCACATTCCGCAGCACCGGGCGGTCGTCGTAGCGGAAGGCGACCTGGCCGAACTCCACCGTGCCGGGCGAGACCGGTTGCCGCACCGTTCCTTCCGGCAGCGGCGGCACGGCCAGCACCTCGTCGAGCCGGTCGATGTCCTCGGCCGCCATGCGCAGCGCCGCGGCGTGATCCACGATCTCGATGAGCGGCCCGGTGAACCTGGTGACGAGGACGAGCAGGGCGACGAGTTCGGCGGCATCGAGCGAACCGCCCAGGGCCAGCGCCACACCGATACTCATGAGCGCGAGGAACGCGGCCTGCACCGCGACCGAGAAGGTGAGCAGCGACCCGACCGCACGGCGATTCAGGGCACCGTAGGCCCGCCGCTGCCCCGCGAGCGCGTCGTCGAGCAGACGGTTGCCCGCTCCCCCGCGCCCGAAGGCCCGCAGCACCGGCTGGTTCTGCGCGAATTCCACCACCCGCCCGGCCGATTCGACGGCCGCGTGGTCGATATCGCCGAAACTCCGCGCCATCGCGGTCTGCGCCCGCTCGTGGGTGAACAGCAGGATCAGGCCCGCGACGACCAGCGCGACCGCGAGCCGCCACTCGAACACCACCATCCCCACGGCCACCACGGCGGGCGTCACCGCAGCGGCGATCACCGGCTGCATGAGGTGCGCGGGCACGCTGACGATATTGGTCGTGCCCTGGGAGAGCGAGTGCGTCAGGCGGCCGATACGGTCGGTTCCGTACCAGCCCAATGGAAGTCGCGCCAGATGGTCGCCGATGCGGTGGTGCATGCCGAACAGCAGCGCGTCGGCGACCCGCTGCCCCTGCCGGGCCTGCGCGTAGAAGACCACGCAGGTGGCGACGGTGGTCACGCCCAAGGCCGCGAGCCAGGGCAGTGCGGCGCTCCGATCGCCGTCGAGCATCGCCCGCAGCACCGGAACCACCAGCAGGACACAGAGTCCCTGAAGTACCGAGAAGGTGACGATCAGGCCGAGCCACCGCGTGAACCGCGGCCGATCGCCCGGGTCGACGATGCGGAAAAGCTTGCGGATCACAGTGATTCCTCCCGATCACGAGTCTGGGCGTGCCACATGCGGGCGTACGCGCCGCCCGCGGCGAGCAGTTCGCGGTGGCGGCCCGCTTCGACCACGCGGCCGTGTGAGAGCACGACAATGCGATCGGCACCGCGAATGGTGTGCAGCCGGTGGGCGATCACCAGCAACGTGCGACCGGAAACCAAGCGCGACAGGGCGTCCTGCACCGCGGCCTCCGATTCCGGGTCGGCGAAGGCGGTCGCCTCGTCGAGCACCAGCACCGGGGTGTCGGCCAGCAGTGCGCGGGCGATGGAGATCCGCTGCGCCTCGCCACCGGACAGGTGCGCGTCCACGCCGATGACGCTGTCGTAGCCGCGCGGCAGGGCCGCGACGCGGTCATGGATCTGGGCGGCGCGGGCCGCGGCCTCGATATCGGCGCGGTCGGCGTCGGGTCGTCCGAGGGCGATATTGTCACGAATGCTGGTGCGCAACAACGAGGTTTCCTGGAAAACGAAGCCCACCTGCCGGTACAGCGTGTCCTCGGCGATCTCGCGCACATCGACGCCGCCGATCCGCACGGCGCCGGAATCCACATCCCAGAACCGCGGCAGCAGGCGCGCCAACGTCGATTTGCCGGACCCGGACGCGCCCACCAGAGCGGTGACCGTGCCGGGCTCCAGCACCAGGTCGACGCCGTCGAGCACGGTGGAGCCGCCGTCGTAGGAGAAACGCACCCGGTCGAATTCGACTCGCGCACCATGCGGCGGCCGCGGATGCTCGACGTTGCCGAGTTCCGCGGTGGCGAGCAGATCCGCGATGCGTCCGGCGGCGTCCTTCGCGACCTGGAGGGCCAGCGCCCCGAAACCGAGCGCCAGCACCGGCCCGCCGAGCCCGACCGCCAGCATGACGAAGGCAATGAGTTCGACCGGTTCGACGTCCAGCCAGACCCCGCCGCCGAGCGCGGCCAGCAGCAGGACCGGCGGCGAGATCAGCGTGGAGGACAGCGCTTCCATCCGGTTCATCGGGCCGGACCAGGCGCTGAGCGAGCGCGCCATCTCGTCGGCGGCGCGCCGATAGCGGTCCTGCGCGCGTCCGGCCTGACCGAACGCCTTCACCACCGCGATGCCGTCCACGAATTCGACGACGGCGGCATTGACCCGGTCGAGTTCGGCGGTCCAGCGGTCCATGGCGCCGTTCTCGTCCCGCATCATCCACAACTGGATGCCGAACCAGAGCAGCAGCGGCACCAGGCAGACCAGCGCCAGCCGCCAGTCCAGGACGAACAGGTAGCCCAGCGCCACGATCGGTGTCACGATCCCGGCCACCAGATCGTTGAGCGCGTGCGCCACGACATGATGCACCGACGCCACATCATCGGACAGCACCCGCTTCACCCGACCGGAACTGCGAGCGGTGAACCAGCCCAGCGGAACTCGGCTCAACCGCGCGGCCATCCGGCGACGGATCTCCAGCCCCACATCGGCGTCGGCGATATGGCTGATGGTGTAAGCCGCTGCCGCACAGAGGGTTCGGACCACGAAACCGGCGACCGCGACGGCCACCCATCCCCAGACCGCGGCACGGTCCACCGCCGTCCCGGCGAGCAGTTCGCGCGCGATCTCGACCACGGCGATATAGGGCGCGAGTCCGGCGAGGGTGCCCACCAGCTGCAGGGCGGCGGCCCCGGCGAGCCGGTGCCGCACCGGCCCCAGCACGACTGCCAGGCCGCCGCGCTCGCGCGGTGGCGGGGTCTCCTCGGACGTCACCGGTTCCAGCACCGCGGTACTCATGACCCCTCCACAAATTAGATCACTGTTCTAATTTGGAGTGTACCGAGCATCCCGACAATGACAAGCGATCGCCGGCACAGCGCGGCTAACCGGCCTCGACGATCTGTCGCAGGCGCGCTTCCAACCCGTCCAGCACGCGATCCAGCGCGTAGCGGCAGTACTCCCGCCGCGCCGCCGCCACGCCCTCGGGAGCCGTGACGAACCCCGCCATCATGCGCCGCATCCGCTCCACCCCGGTCGACGGATGCGCGGCGAGCAACCGCTCCAGCCCAGCGAGGCCGAATCCCTCGTCCTCGCGTTGGTCACCGATGGAGATCAACCCGAGGCAGGTGTTGAAGGCGACGGTGTACGCCGGGGCCGCCTCCTCGCCCCAGCCCGCCTCGATCATGCGGGTCAGCCCCGCGTCGACCATGGGCAGCAACCCCTCGGTCTGCGGACCGTTGCGCAGCAGCCAGGCGGCCACCCCCGGATACCGCGACAGCTGATCGATCATGGCCGACAGCTCCGCGTACAGCCCTGCGCGCCAATCGGTATCGTCGAAGGTCAAGCCCATGTCCGCGTACACGCGGTCCACCACCGCGGCGCACACCTTGCCCCGGTCGCCGACATGGTGGTAGATCACCGAGAGCGAGGTGTCCAACCGGCCGGTCAGCTCCCGCATACTCCAGCCGTCCAGCCCGCGCTCGGCCGTCAATGCCAGTGCGGCATCGACGATCACCGCGCGCGACAGGCCGGTGCGGTACGCCCGGCGGGATCCCTTCGGCATCGGCGCACTCCTCCACGACGGCTCGGCGGGCGGTCAACTCCGGGCAACCCTATCGCCCCGGTGGCGGATTCCGGGCCACCCGGGTGGCGGCTCCCGCCCCGGGGAGGCGAGGTTTCGCTCTACACTGACCGCGTGCGCATTCGACGTCTGATCGCCCTGTCCGCCTGTGTCGTGTTGACCCCGCTCGGCGTGGCCGCCTGCACCTCGGAGGGCCCCGGATCCAAGACCGAGTGCCAGGTCAGCGGCTGCACCATCACCTTCGACCGGGGTGTGAACGCCAAGGCCAGCGTGCTGGGGGTGGAGGCGGAACTCGTTGCCGTGAACGGCAATCTGGTGACGTTGAAGGTGGCCGGACAGGAGGTGTCGGTGCCGGCCGGGGAGACGCAGCCCGCAGACGGCATGAACGTCTCCGTGCAGGAGGTCACGCCGGATCAGGTCGTGGTGAAGATCGCCACGGGCATCCAGACCAACTGACCGGTCACGGCGCGGGTTCCAGGGCGGGCGGCCGCCACTCGCCGCGCAGCACACTCGGTTGCGGCGCGTACAGGCGCATGGTCAGCGAGAACGGCCCCGCGTCCGGAATGGGCAGCCAATTGCCCGGCGGGACAGCGGATCCGGGATGCTCGTACTGAACCGCGATCTCCAGCGACCCGTCCGGATTCGGCACCGGCGGAATATGATGGCCGACCGAGTGCACGCCCGAGGGATGCGGGATCAGGAAGCCGTCGCCGTCGTAGGCGGTGATCGACCAGAAGGCGTCCACGGGCGGGATCTGGTCCGGCGGGAAGCGCAGCCGGTAGCGGTTGGGCGTGCCGTCGGTGTCGGCCAGCCCGTCCAGATTCGGATAGATCGCATGCTCGGGCAGATTCGCGCCCAGCCCCTGCTGGGCCACCCGGGCGCGCAACCGGTAGTCGGTGCCGTAGTCGCCGAGTTCGGTGGAGTACTCCCAGCCGTTGGCGACCGTGGTATCCGGATCGGTGTAGGTCGGGAGCTGCCGCCGGGCGGTGGCCACCCCCGCGGCGAGGTCGGCGGCGGAGATCCCGGTGACCGCTCCCCCGGGCCGGATGCCGATCCGCGCGAAACGCGCCAGGGCGGGTGCGTCCTCCGGCGCGGGCGGATTCACGGCCATGAGCGCGCACAGGCGGGTGAAGAAGCTGTTCGCATCCATGCTGCCGACCCGGAAGGCGGGCGGGGTCGTGGTCTCGACGGGTTTGACCGTTCCCTCGGGGGCGGGCCGCCCGGCCAGCCAGTCACCGAGTGGCACCAGCACCAACTCGCGTTGACGGGCCCGCACCGCGGGCACGTCCGCGACGCCGTCGACCTGGATGCGGCCGATCAGCCACACCATGGGCGTCGGCATCTCCAGGCGTACGGCGTCGTCGGGCAGGTCTCCCGCCCACCCCGGTCCGGTGACCACGTACGTATAGGGCGGTCCGGGCGCGTCGGGTCCCACCCGCGGCCGGATGCTGCCCGGACTGTGCACGGTATTGGTCCAGGCGTCCAGGAACTGCATCACCCAGAACCGGCCCGATTCCACCGCGGGCACCCGCAGCACGATCGGCCCCGCGGCCAGATCCAGCCAGGAGATGGAGTACAGCGTGTCGATATTGACGCGCACCAGATCGCGACGGGCCGGGGTGGGCAGGCTGTCGGCGTGCAGGAAGCGATTCGTCGGGACGATGGCCTCGAACGCGGCGCGGGTGGCGTCCATGAGCACCAGCGGGTAGCCGAAGACGTAGGCGTCGGCGGCGATTCCCCGAAGATCGGCGGCGTCGGTCGACGTCGCACCCGTGCCATCGTCGGAACGTCCGCAGGCGGCCAGGGTGATACCGGCCGCGGCGGCCAGCCCGAGGGCGGTGCGGCGCGAGACGCGCGTCGACAACCGATCGAGTTCGCCGTTCATGGCCTCCCATTCTCACCCCGCCGCACCTTCGCCCCTTCACCCGATTCGGGTGAAGCGCCTGTGCAACGGATCAGGAACGGCTGACCCAGCCGCCGATCATCTCCGCGGTCTCGTCGATGAGCCGGTCGCGGTCGAGCTCCGGCGGCGGTTTCAGGCCGATGCGCAGGGCCGCGGCCAGGCCCGCATTGGCCATGACGAAGGCGCGGACGTCCAGATCGTGCTCGGGCAGCGGCCCCAGCTGCTGGAGCAGGTAGGCGCGGGTGAGCAGCAGCAGGCGGCGTTCCAGGCCGCCGAAGCCCGCGCCGTCCACCGTCGCGTCGGCGGTGAGCGCGCGCACCAGTGGCTCCCGCTCGGCCAGCACCGCGACGATGGCGCGCAGGCTGGTGGCCACCGAATCCCGTGGGGACAGACCCATGCCGTCGAGTACGGCCGCGGTGAACCGCTCCTCCAGTTCCGCGAGCAGCCGGGCCCGCAGCACCTCCACGATCTCGTGTTTGTCGGTGAAGTAGCGGTAGAGCGTGCCGATGCTCATATTGGCGCCGGCGGCGATCCGATTGGTGGAGGTGTCGGCGATACCGCGTTCGGCGAAAAGTCGAGCCGCGGTCGCGACGATGCGCTCGCGGGACTCCCGGGCCCGCTCCTGCGTCGGACGTTTACGCCGGTGATTGCCGGTTTCAGCCATGGAACCGGTTCGGCGTGAAAAGTGAGTAGAACCTGAGCATCAGCTCATTTTACGCTGCTGACATGGTCCGCGAGAAGGTGCCCGCGACGCTCGATACCGCCGCGGCAGGCAAGATCCCCACCGAATTCCGCTACTGGGACCGGCTCGCCGATCCTCGGGTGCAGCAGGCGCGCCGCATGTTCCGCACCGTCTTCCGATTCGACCCGCAACCCGCGGAGGACCTGGTGCGCGCCTTCGGGGAGGCGTATTACCAGGCCGACCCGGTGGCCGAGGCGTTCGTGGACGAGGTGTACCTGGGTGAGCCCGGCCCGAAGGCGGGCCGGGCCATGCTCGACCGCGCCCTGGAGTACGGCGTGGATTCGGTGCCCGACGCACCGCCCTCCCTCATCCGGCTGTTCGAGGAGTTCGAGACGCCGCCGGACTGGCTGGACCCGGAACTGGTCGCCCAGGGCGCGCGGGTGTTCCGACGGTGGGGCACTTCGGTATTCAGCTTCGCCACCACCAGCACACTGGAGATGTATTCGGAGAGCTCCATCGCCAAACCGCTGTCCTACACCGGCGGCTACGCGGGCGACCGGGCGCACAAGCGGCAGCTCGAGACCGTGCGATTCTGGATCGACGTATCCGAACCCGGCGGGCTCGACCCCGGCGCTCGGGGACGGCAGACCGCCATGCGGGTCCGGATCATGCACGTATTCATCCGCCGCAAGCTCATGGCCCGACCGGAATGGGACTACGACGCCTGGGGCGTGCCGATCAGCGTGGGTGACGCGACGCTGACCCTGATGGGCGGCAGCGTGGTGCCCGGTCTGGCGCTGTGGAGCATCGGACACCAGACCACGGTGCGCGAAATCGAAGCGACACTGCACTTCTGGCGATACGTGGGACATCTGCTCGGTGTGCAGCCGCCGTGGTACCCGCGGGACTTCCGGGAATCGGTGCGGCTCATGTTCGCGGCCTTCGTCAAACGCGCACACACCGCGGGCGTGGACGGCGCGGAACTGGTGGAGTCGTATCTGCCCGCCTTCGAACCGAAACCCGGTACGCCGTGGCGCAAACGACTACGCGACGAGATCAACTATCGGATGCAGATCGGCTACACGGGCGTCTGGCTGCTGCCGTCCACCTACGCGCGCCACTCCATGCCGCGCCGCTTCCCCTGGGTGCTGCACCCCATCGTCCAGGCCCCGCTCATCTTCGGCGCGGAAACCCTGCGGCGCACCATCCCCGGACTGGATGCCGTCGCCGACCGCGTGCAGCGCCACCGGCGGGAGCAGTGGTACCGCAACGAGGTCGGGGACCGCGCGGCCGAATTCGAGCCGGTCGAGGAATTCCGGCGCTGAGCCCGGTGGCGCACGCGTCGACGGTGACGCGCATGCGATCGGCTCGGCACAGGGTGAAGCCGGGCTCCCTCCGCAGCTGGGAGCCCGGCCCCCTGTCGACACACCGGTGTGGGCGGTGGGCCGACGTCTACGCGCCGGATGGCGCGGGGTCAGTGGGCGTGGCGCACGGTGTCCAGCGCCCGGCCCAGCAGGTCCAGGCCGTGGTCGAGCTCCTCGTCCGTAATCGTCAGCGGTGGGAGCAATTTCACCACTTCGTCCTCGGATCCGGAAGTCTCCACCAGCAGTCCCATCTCGAAGGCGATCTGGCTGACCTTGGCGGCCTCGGAGGCTTCCGCGAAGACCAGCCCGTGCACGAGGCCGCGGCCGCGCGTGGACACGCCGTCGAAATGCGCGGCCAGGGCGGTGAGCCCGGCGCGCACCCGCTCCCCCTTGGCCAGGGTCGCGGCTTCCAGCGCGCCGTCGGACCAGTAGTGCCGCAGCGCCGCGGCACCCGTCACGAAGGCGGCGTTGTTACCGCGGAAAGTGCCGTTGTGCTCGCCGGGCGTCCACTGGTCGAGCTCTCGTTTCATGAGCACCAGCGCCATGGGAAGTCCGTATCCGCCAATGGATTTCGAGAGCGTCACGATATCGGGAGTGATACCCGCGACCTCGAAGGAGAAGAACGGTCCGGTACGCCCGCAACCCATCTGCACATCGTCGACGATGAGCAGGATGCCGCGATCGGAGCACAGGTCGGCCAACTGGCGCAGCCATTCGGGGCGCGCCACGTTCACCCCGCCCTCGCCCTGCACGGTTTCCACGATGACCGCGGCGGGGCGGTCCAGGCCCGAGGACGAGTCGTCGAGCGCGCGGCGCATCCAGGCGAAATCGTCTGCCGCACCGAGGTAGCCGTCGTAGGGCATGGGGGTGGCGTGCACCAGCGGCACGCCCGCGCCCGCTCGCTTGGCGGCATTGCCGGTCACCGCGAGCGCGCCCAGGGTCATGCCGTGGAAGGCATTGGTGAAGTTCAGGACGGTGCCGCGGCCGGTGATCTTGCGGGCCAGTTTGAGCGCCGCCTCCACCGCATTGGCTCCGGTCGGGCCCGGGAACTGCACCTTGTAGTCCAGCTCGCGCGGGTCGAGGACCACCTCGCGCAGGGCTTCCAGCAGTCCCCGCTTGGCCGCGGTGGACATGTCGAGGCTGTGCGTGACCCCGTCCGCGAGCAGGTAGTCGATGAGCGCCTGCTTCAGGATCGGATTGTTGTGCCCGTAGTTGAGCGCGCCCGCCCCGGCGAAGAAGTCGAGGTAGTCCTTGCCGCTCTCATCGGTCAGCCAGGCGCCCCGGGCGGTCGCGAAGACCGTCGGCCAGCACCGGCAGTAGCCGCGCACATTTGATTCGAGCGTCTCGAACACGGTCGTCTCGGCGGTGGTCATGGGCGTCCTCGCAGTGCGGCAAAGTGAAACGTGACTGTTTCTATCACTGCGAGGTGGCGGACCGGACCGTTTTCGCCGAATCCCGGCGGGGTGGCCGGAATAAATCCTTTGCGCCAGCGGCGCGGCCACCATACTGTCGACATCTTGTGCGTGCTGACGTAGGGATCTACTGGCAGCTGGTCCGAGCGGGATTCCGCCGACAGTCCTATTACCGATCGGCCATGGTCGCGGGCCTGATCACCAATGTGGTCTTCGGCTTCGTCCGCGCCGCCGTGCTGATGACCGCCGTAAACAGCGGCAGTGAATTCGGCGGCTACGACCAGGGCACCATCGGCGCCTACACCTGGCTGTCACAGGGACTGCTGGGCGCCATCGCATTCTGGGGCGTGCCGAATATCGTGGAGCGCATCAAGTCCGGCGATGTGGCCATCGACTTCCTGCGACCCATCGACATCCAGCTGGCGCACCTGGCGGAATACTGCGGACGCGCCGTCTACACCCTGCTGCCGCGCGGGCTGCCCAGCGTGCTCATCGGCGCGCTCACCTTCGGACTCGCCGTGCCCGCCACGCCGGGGCCCTACCTGCTCGGCGCGATCAGCCTGGTCCTGGCCATCGCCGTATCCTTCCTGTCGCTGTTCACCGTATGCCTGGCCGGATTCTGGGTGGTCGAGACGCGCGGACTGCGGACGCTGCACATGATCCTCGGCACCTTCCTGGCCGGACTCTTCGCACCGGTCCACCTGTTCCCGGAGTGGCTGCGCATCCTGGCCTACTGCACGCCGTTCCCGTCCATGCTGCAATGGCCCATCGACGTGCTCTCCGGGCGCACCGTCGGCTGGCACGCGGTGGGACTGGTCGGAGCGCAGCTCTGCTGGCTGTTCGCGCTGCTGGCCGCCGGGCAGCTGGTGCTGCGCGCCGGACAGCGCAAGCTGGAGGTGCAGGGTGGGTGAGGCGCCCTCGCGGCTGGCCCCCTATCGGGCCGTGCTCGCATCCCGGCTGCGCGCGCAACGCGCCTACCCGCTGTCGTTCGGGCTGGACCTGTGCAGCGCGCTCCTCATCGGCCTCGTCGAATTCGCGGAGATGTACGTGATCTTCGCCAACGTGCCGCGGCTCGGCGGGCTCGACCTCACCGCCATGCTGCTGCTGTTCGGCCTGAGCAATACCGCCTTCACGGTGGCGGACATGCTGGTGGGACATCTCGACACGCTGCCGAACTACATCCGCATGGGACAGCTGGACGCCTTCTATCTGCGCCCGCAGCCGCTGCTGCTGCAATTGGCCACCAGCGATATCGCGCTGCGCCGCATCGCCCGCCTCGCGGTGGCGGTGACGATCCTCGGCCTCGGCATAGCCCACAACGACATCGACTGGACCCCATCGCATCTCGCGTTGTTCGCCCTGACCCTGCTGTCCGGGATCGCGATCTTCGCGGGTTTGTTCGTCTGCGCGGCGGGGCTCCAGTTCTATCTGATCGACGGCGCGGAGCTCACCAACTCCTTCACCTACGGCGGTTCCTACGCCTCGATGCAACCGACCTCGGTGTTCCCCACACCGATGAAACTCATCTTCGGATTCCTGGTGCCCGTGGCCTTCACCTCCTATCTGCCGACCATCGCACTGCTGGAGCTCCCCGGCCCGCCCATGCTGCCGTCCTGGCTGGCCTGGGGCGCGCCGCTGGCGGCGATCTGGGTGTGGGCGGCGGCGCTGGGACTGTGGCGGCTGGGGACCAGGCACTACCAGGGAGGCGGCGGATGACCGGACAGATCATCGATATCGAGGAACTGACCAGGACTTTCGTCCTGCACCGCCGCCAGGGACGCTGGCGGCGACGACGCGAGGAGCTGACGGCGGTGGACGCCATGAGCTTTCGCGTCGAACCGGGCGCCGCGGTCGGCTATATCGGCGCGAACGGAGCCGGGAAGTCGACCACCATCAAGATGATCACCGGCATTCTGGTGCCCTCGTCCGGGACGGTGCGCACCTGCGGGCTCGATCCGGTCCGGCAGCGGCGGGAACTGGCCGCCCGGATCGGGGTGGTGTTCGGGCAGCGCTCCCAGCTGTGGTGGGATCTGCCGCTGCGCGAATCCTTCTCGATTCTCGCGGCCATCCACCGGCTGCCCGAGTCGGCGGCGCGGCGACGCCTGGACGAACTCGTGGAGCAGCTGGAGATGGCCGAGACCCTGGACACTCCGGTACGGCAGCTCTCCCTAGGGCAACGCATGCGCGCGGAAGTCGCCGCGGCCCTGCTGCACTCGCCCGAGCTGGTCATTCTCGACGAGCCGACCATCGGCCTGGATGTGCTGTCCAAACAGCGTTTGCGCGAATTCCTGCGCTACGAACGCACCCGGCGCGGCACCACGCTGCTGCTCACCACCCACGATATGGGCGATATCGAGCGACTGTGCGAGCGCGTCCTGGTGGTCGACCGCGGCCGTCTCGTCTACGACGGCTCGCTGACCGGACTGGCCGCCACCGTCGGGGCGCAGCGGGTGCTGACCGTGGACCTGATCGAGCCCTGCGCCGAACTCACCGACCTGCCGGGCGCGAAACTGCTCGACAGCGAGGGCGCGGGGCTGCGGCAGCGGTTCGCGTTCGACTCCGAGCGCACCACGGCCGCGGAGCTGCTGGCCGCCATCTCGGCCCGCACCCAGGTGCGTGACCTGTCGCTGGAGGAACCCGATATCGAGGATGTGGTGCGGCGCATCTACGAATCCAGCGCGAAACCGCTCGGTTCGTAACAATTCCGCGATACCGCCCGCGGCGACCGGCCGGACCGCCGCGGCTCTCGCGTACCGCCGACACGGCGGTGAGCCGATGGACATCTCGTTGTTTCCCGCCGGACCCGAACTCCACATCCCGCGCGAGCAGGATCGTGTGCGCATGTGACATGCCGTCCTCGACACGGTAACCGATCGAGCAGGAGTCGAATGGTGTTATTCCGACCTACGGCATTGCTGCCGAACGGTAGCGGAAAGCGCGCGCTGGCAACGGCATTGGTACGCCCGCGCACGATCCGCGCCCGGCTGCGGCGCATCCTGCTGGTCTCGGTGGCGATGGTGCTCGGACTGCTCGCGATCATCATCTCCCGGGAGGTCGCGGCCTACCGCGACACCGGGTCGACCGTACGGGCGGTCACCCTCGCCCTGGCGGTCCAGGATCTGGTCCACGAGGCGCAGCGCGAGCGCGGCCTCACCAATGGACTTCAGGGCGGCGACGATTCGCTGCGGCCGGTGGTGGAGCAGCAGCGCGCCGCCACCGATAACGCCCTGCTGGCGCTCGAACGCGCCGTGGCCGCGCAGCCCGCCGGTACCGACCAGGTGCGTTCGGCACTCACGCACGTGGCCGGATTGAGCGCCAACCGCGCCGACGTCGACGCCCGCCGCATCGACCGCTCGGCCTCCTTCCAGTTCTACACCGGTGCCATCACCGCACTGAACCGGGCCCGGCCCGGACTCGACAAGGCCGGGGAAACCGACCTGTGGCACGGCCTCCAGGCGCTGTACGCACTCGGCGACGCCAAGGAATACACCGGACAGGAGCGCGGGTTCCTGCACGGCGTCTTCGCCGCGGGCGGCTTCGAACCGGGCGAATACGTGCGGTTCCTCGATATCCGGGCCGCCAAACAGGCCGCGATCACCGCCTTCGACCGCGACGCCACTCCCGAGCAGCGCGCCCTGCTCATCGCCGCCATGCGTTCCGAGGACGCGGTCGGTGCCGGCGCTGCCGAGGCCGTCGCTATCGCGTCCACCGCGGGACCGCTGCTGGAACCGGTGAGCACCGCCGACTGGTGGCGGCAGATGACGGCCGTCGTCGACCTCGAACACGAGGTGCAGCAGTCGGTCGGAGCCGATATCCGCGCTCGCGCCGACACGCTGCGGGACCGGGCCGCGCTGCTGCTCGGCGGGTACGTGCTCGCGGCGCTGCTGGCCGTGCTGGCACTGGTGGCGCTGGTGGTGGCGACCGTGCGCTCCATCGTGCGGCCGCTGGCGCGACTGGCGTCGGAAGCCGACGACGTGGCGGGTCACCGGCTGCCGGAACTCATCGCGGCCTGGCACCGGGACGCGGACGCGGACCCCGCGCCGCCGCCACCGGTACGGGTCAGTGCCGGGGCGGGCGAGGAAATCGTCTCGGTGGCACAGGCTCTCGACCGCGTCCAGACCACCGCCTTCGACCTGGCCTCGGAACAGGCGCTGCTGCGGCGCAATACGACCGAATCCCTGGCGAACCTGGGACGGCGCAATCAGAATCTGGTGCGCCGCCAGCTCGGGCTGATCAGTGAATTCGAGCGGGCGGAACTGGATCCCACCGCACTGTCCAATCTGTTCGAACTCGACCATCTGGCCACGCGCATGCGCCGCAATGCCGAAAGCCTGCTCGTACTGGTCGGGGAGGCCAGCCCGCGGCGCTGGTCGGAGCCCATTCCACTCAGCGATGTGATCCGGGCCGGGCTGTCCGAGGTGGACGACTACCGACGGGTGGTGCTGCGGCGGGTGGACGAGATCGCCGTCGTCGGCTCGGCGGTCAGCGAGGTGGCGCATATGCTCGCCGAACTCATCGAGAACGGATTGTCCTTCTCCCCACCGGATCTGGAGGTGGAGATCTACGGGCGGCGGACCGGCCAGCGCTACCTGATCGCCATCGTCGACCACGGCGTCGGCATGTCGCCCGACCAGCTCGCCATCGCCAATGCCCGGCTGCGCGGCGAGGCCGACTTCCTGGTCGCCCCCACCCGCTTCCTCGGCCACTACGTGGTCGGCCGCCTCGCCCGCCGCCTCGGCGTGCAGGTGGAGCTCACCATCTCGCCGGTCAGCGGCGTGGTGGCGCGACTGCTGCTGCCACCGGATCTGGTGGTGGACCAGCGCGCGGAGCAACCCGCACTGACGGCGAAAGACACTGCGCCCCAAGAGATCAGCGTGACACGGGACTCGGACGGCGCGGCCACCTGCGAGCGGCAGTCGTTCCCACTCGACCACGCACCGACCGATCGGACAGCGGGCCCGTCCCCGGCAGTGGAGGTGACGAACCCCCTGCCGGGCAACGCTTCTCGGATTGCGGACGAAGCGAACGGCACGGAGGTGCAACGCACTCGAAACGGGCTCGTCAAGCGGAACCGGAAGGCTCGGGGGCACACCGGTGCGGCGGAGAGCGGGCACCCCGCGCCGACTCGGCAGCCCAGCGCCGCGCTCGCACAACGCTCCCCCGACGAGGTGCGCGGCATCCTCGCCGGATTTCGTGCCGGGCATCAGCGCGGCGCGTCGAACACCCAGGAGGACCGCAGGTGACCACCCACTACACCGAGACCGATCCGCACACCTTCAACTGGCTGCTCGCCGACTTCGTCCGCACCACCGACGGGGTGCGCGACGCCGTCGCGGTGTCCTCGGACGGACTGCTCATGGCCATGTCGGCCGGACTGGACCGCACCGGCGCCGACCGGCTCGCCGCCATTGTCTCCGGACTCACCAGTCTGAGCCGAAGCGCCTCCCGCAGTTACGATTTCGACGGGCTCCGGCTCATCATGATCGAGATGGGCCGGGGCTTCCTGCTCGTCTCCGCCATGGCCGACGGCAGCAGCGTCGGCGTCATCGCCGACAACACCTGCGATGTCGGACTGGTCGGCTACCAGATGGCGGTGCTGGCCGACCGCGCCGGAGCGCTGCTCACCCCGGCGCTCATCACCGAACTGAGAGAGTCGCTGTCGCGATGAACGATCGGCAACGGCTCCCGGACCCCCGCATGATCACGCTGAACCAGCCCGCGGGCTGGGCTCGGCCCACCACCGCCCCGCGCGACAGCCAACTCCGCCCCGACCCCGCCGACGAACTCGTGGTGCGACCGTTCATGGTGACCTCGGGCCGCACCACCCCGCTGATGGACGGTCTGCGCCTGGAGACCCTGGTTCGCGCCACCCCCGCCGCGCTGTCCGCCCCGCTGCGCTTCGAACTCGAACGCGTGGTGCGGCTGTGTCAGCACACCCACTCCATCGCCGAAATCGGCGCGGCCCTGCGGGTTCCGGTCGGCGTCGCCCGCGTGCTGGTCAGCGATCTGGTGAGCGCGGGCCACGTATCGGTCAACGGGGCCGATGAACTGTCCACCGCCGCCATCGAAAGGATCCGGGACCTTGTCCGGGCACTCTGAGCACGTCACCGCCGCACCCGCCCTGGCCTCCTCCGTGAAGATCGTCGTGAGCGGCGGTTTCGGGGTCGGCAAGACCACCTTCATCGGGGCCATCTCCGAGATCGAGCCGCTGGCCACCGAGGCCGCCATGACCGAGGTCTCGGTGGGCGTGGACACTCCCGGCCGCGACACCGGCAAGACCACCACCACGGTGGCGCTCGACTTCGGCCGCCTCACCCTGGACCGATCCTTGGTGCTGTACCTGTTCGGCACGCCCGGCCAGGAGCGCTTCGAATTCCTCTGGGACGATCTGCTCGACGGCGCCCTGGGCGGCGTCGTGCTGGTGGACACCGACCGGATCGAGGACTGCTATCCGGTGCTCGACTTCTTCGAACGGCGGCGCACCCCATTCGTGGTGGCGGTCAACCGATTCGACGCCGGGCAGCGGTTCGAACTCGACGAGGTACGCGAGGCGCTGGAAATCGATCCGGCCATCCATCTCATGGATTGCGATGCGCGCGACCGGAAATCGGTGCAGGCGGTGCTGGTCGCGCTGCTGGAGCAGGTCCTGCTGCGCCGCCGCGCGCCCGCGCTGGCAGGATGAACACCGCCCACACGAAGACCGCCCCGGATGCGCTCGCATCCGGGGCGGTAGCCCGAAAACCCTTCGCGGGCGGTATCAGCCGCCGAAGGAACCCGTCCAGAGGGTGCTCAGAATGCCGTGCAGCGCGGCCGAACCGGTGCTGAACAGACCGTTCAGGGCGGCGCTACCGGTGTCGATGATAACCGGGATCATGGAATCAACCTCTCTGTCGTATGGCGCCCCCGGCGAGGATTTCCCGCCGTGGACGTGACCACACTGCCGACGCAGACTTACAGCGCACTGGCTGGTAGCTGAGAGATCGCTGAGTCCCGTTGTGGGTAGTGTCACCGTAACGAAAGCCGGTGCGCGCCTATCGCGGAGGCTGCGCCCCGGCCGAATACAGACTCACCTCGCCGTCCTCCCCCAGGAAGGCGTTGACCAGCATCGTCGCCGAGGTACGCAACTCGTCCGGTTCGGGTGCGGCGGTGGTGATGGAGATCTGCGGGATGGCGGCCCAGTTGACGACGTAGCGCTCCGGCGGGCCGTTGTCGGTGGACAGGTGCGCGAGCCGGAACACCGACACGGTCCGGCGAACCATGAGCGTGCGCACCACTTCCGCGATTCGCTCCGGGTCTTCCAGTGCGAACATGAAACCGAAGGTCAGCTCCGGTGAGGACACGTATGCTGGCACGAATATCGAGGCTATCCCCGCGAACCCGTCCGGCCCGGTCGCCACGCCCTGCGGATTGCCATCGATGCGCCTGACGATCACCGGGTCGCATGCGCCGACGGTCCCGGCGCGCGGGTGCACCCGCGCCGGCAAGCCGGGCGCTCAGGTGTCGAATCGCCTCGAACCGCACCCCGTGTGTGACCGTCCTGTAATGGTGTATAACGATTCCCCGGCAGCTTCGGCGAATCGCACGCCCACTGGTTGCGCGTCTCCGACAGTCGCGCCAACCTGGATATGTCCCGTATTTCGGACAGTCTTCTCATCGCATCGTCGCGGATTTCCCGGTTTCTTCACCGTGTCGTTTGAGTGGTGGGCTGTGCGTTCCGGCATACGGGGCTGCGCCGGAGCCGAGGGGAGCCCCTCCCCGAAACCCCCTCGGCCCTGGCGCATCCAACACCACAGACAGTCGAGGGTGGAAGTATGACAACCGACTACGGCGCAGCGGTTTTCGGGGAAGAACTGCCGATGTCCGGGGCGCGACTACCCGCACCGGCCACCCTCCTGCGGGCCTTCCGCGAACCGGTCGCCACCGACCGCCCGGACCGCGACGTCCTCGACGCCGCCCATGAGCTGGTGCAATGCCACGAACGCCGACACCAGGCGCAGCAGTCCGCGCACGCCAGCGGGGCCACCCCGCGCCGCGTCGCGCACTGCAGCCAGGTCGTGGAGAACATCGACGCCCGCCGCTCGGAACTCGTCGAACGCATCGACACCTGGGTGGCCGCCAATATCGCGCATCGCAGCGGAGCCTCGCTGCACACCGAGACCCTGGGCGCGGTCATCGATCGAATGGCGGCGAAATGGGTTGCGGCACAACAGGCTTTGGGCATGCCCAGCAGTTCCGCCCGGCCCCCCACGGCCGACGGCCGCCCCCGCCCACGCATCGGACCCCATCGAGGTGACGGGCCACCGGTCCACACCGGCGACGGCCCACGCGGCGGTGCCGACGATTCCGCACGAGGCACTGGCACCGGCCGGGAACACATCGCCAAGAACGGCGACGACGCCGCGCGGCGCAATGGCAGGCGCGGCGTCGACCGGGAAACACATCTACTTTGGTACCGCCTGGCCGAGCTGGCCGACGGCTACCGGGATCTGATCACCGACGTGGCCGAGCACCGGCGTCGGCTGCCCGTGTGGTGACCTGCGCGGATGATCGGCCGCAGGGTCCGGGGACGCGGCGCGTCGCCGGGCGGTGCACCGGGACGCACCCCGGCTCGGCCTCGGTGAACCGGCCGCGGCGGCCCGCCCACCACCGGTCGGCGTGGGGGCATCCGGCTGCCACCCCCGCGCCG
Source organism: Nocardia sp. CC201C (assembly GCF_030010695.1). Classification (NCBI taxonomy): domain Bacteria; kingdom Bacillati; phylum Actinomycetota; class Actinomycetes; order Mycobacteriales; family Nocardiaceae; genus Nocardia; species Nocardia sp. CC201C. The sequence goes on along the minus strand of NZ_JASCXP010000006.1, from coordinate 4,853 downwards.
ACAGGACCCCGATTGCCCGGCGTAATGACGGTCAGTACTGGCGAGGTTCGACCACGACCTCGGCGTCGATGACGTCCCCGGAAGGGGAACGCTTGGGCGAAACATCTTGCGGCGCAGCAATATCCGCGTCATCGTCGAGACCATCGACGCTGCCCGCCGCATCACCCTCCGCGGCACGCTGTGCCTCGGCGTCCCGGGCGGCGGCCGCGGCGGCCTCACGCATCTCGATGGCGTCGGTGATCCAGTCGCCGATCTCGCGGGTCACCTCGGCCACGGTGCCGGTGATGATGTTCGCGATATTGCCGACGTGCTTCGCGCCCGACGACGTCAATTCCTGGATCAGATCCTTGTTGCTCTCGAATTTTCCGATCATCTAAACGCCCACTTCGCTCGGCTTCCCCCGCCGCATGACGATAACACCCGGCTGCGGCGACTTCTTGACGAGGAAGTCCGGCAGTGCCAGCTTGAACAGCTTCGCCCACACCGAGCCGATCTGCTTGCCGAGCCGACCGGCGTTGTACGGCAGGCCGTACTTCTCGCACAGCGCGCGGACCTGGGGCGCGATCTCCGGGTAGCGGTTGGCGGGCAGATCCGGGAACAGGTGGTGCTCGATCTGGTGCGACAGGTTGCCCGACATGATGTGGAACAGCTTGCCGCCGGTGATATTGGCCGAACCCAGCATCTGCCGGACGTACCACTCACCGCGCGTCTCCTCAGCGGTCTCCTCCTTGGTGAACGTCTGTACGCCGGAGGGGAAGTGCCCGCAGAAGATGATCGAGAAGGCCCAGACGTTGCGGATCAGATTGGCGGCCGCGTTGCCCGCCAGCGTGGACAGGAACAGCGGCCCGGTCAGCGCCGGGAACACGATGTAGTCCTTGAGCACCTGCCGCCCGGACTTGCGCCACTGTCCGATCAGCAGCGGCTTGATATCCGACCACTTGCGCTTACCCTGCACGATGTTCTCGGCCTCGAGGTCGTGCAGCATGACGCCCCACTCGAACAGCACCATCAGCCAGAACGCGTAAATGGGGTTGCCCAGGTAGTAGGGGTTCCACTTCTGGCCCTCGTCGATACGAAGGATGCCGTACCCGATATCCCGGTCCATGTCGTGGATATTGGTGAAAGTGTGGTGCATGTAGTTGTGCGAGTGCTTCCACTGGTCGGCGGGGCAGACCGTATCCCACTCGAACACCCGCGAGTTCAGGCCCGGTTCACGCATCCAGTCGTACTGGCCGTGCATGACGTTGTGGCCGATCTCCATATTGTCGAGGATCTTGGACACGCCCAGGGCGGCCACGCCCGCCAGCCAGAACGGCGGCAGGAAGCCCAGGTACATCAGGCCGCGCCCGGCGATCTCGAAGCCGCGCTGCGCTTTGATGATCGTGTAGATGTATTCGCGGTCGCGCTCGCCCAGGTCGGCGACGACACGGGCGCGCAACTCGTCGAGTTCGCGGCCGATCTCCTCGACCTGCTCGGCGGACAGGACCAGGGGTCCCGCGGTGGTTTCGGTCAGAATCGCCATGATGAACCCTCCTTTTCAGATGGCGATGTCAACGTCCCCGACCGGGGCGTTGATGCAGAGCTGGATGGGCTGATCCGGGTCGCTGTCGAGCTCCCCGGTGCGCAGATTGCGGGTGCACCCGCTGGTCTTGACCGCCGTGCAGGAGAAGCAGATCCCCATGCGGCAGCCGTATTCGGGCGTGAGTCCGGCGGCCTCGGCCTGCTCGAGCAGGGTCGCGCCGGAATTGGCGGCGGTGACGCCGCTGCCGGAGAAGGTGACCTCGCCCTCGGCGGTCTCCGGATCGGCCGGGGCCACCGTTAGCGTGAACTCCTCGCTGTGCAGGTGGTCGGCCAGTTGCTCGGCCTCGTAGACGGTGCGCACCGCGTTCATGAGCGCGGGCGGGCCGCACAGGTAGGTCTCGGCGTCGGCGAACCAGGGGGCGAACTCCTCCAGCTGGTCGTAGGAGAAGCGGTGCCCCGGATCGCGTTCCGGATACAGCAGCTCGATGCGCACATTGCCGTGCTGCATGGCGATGGCGTCGAGTTCGGCGCGGTGCGGCACCATTTCCGGAGCACGGTTGTAATGCAGGAAGACGACCTGGCCGGCGTAGCTCTCGGCCGCCAGGGTGCGCAGCATGGACAGCACGGGGGTGATGCCGCTGCCACCGCTGATGAGCACGATGCGGTCCGGGCGCGGGTCGGGCAGATGGAACACTCCCGCCGCCGGGGACAGGTCCACCACCATGCCGGGGATGGCGTGCGCGTTGAGGTACTGGGAGACGAGGCCGTTCGGGTGGGCCTTGACGGTGAGTTCGATATGCCGGTCGCGGCGGCTCTGCGTATTCACCGGCGAGTAGCAGCGGGTGTGGCGCACGCCGTCGATGACCACGCCGATCTGCACGTACTGCCCCGCCAGGTGTCCGGTCCACTGCCGGGTGGGGCGCAGGGTCAGGGTCACCGAGCCCTCCGCGCTGCCCGGCCCCGGATGACGGCGCACGTGGGTGATCTCGGCGCGCATATCGCGCACGGTCAAGGTCGGGCGCACCAGCTCGAGGTAGCGGTCCAGCGGGTGCGGGCTGGTGAGCGTCTGCACCAGTTCGAGCAGTCCAACCATGCGGGCCTCCTGTCGCGTCGCCGAGTTCGCCTCGGCGCGCCCCGTCGATCTTGCGGTGCACCGGGAGCACTAGCTCGCCAGCTTTTCGGTGCACATCTGTACACTGAACTAGTCTGCCGAGTACCCGGCCTCGAGTGCAACCAGCAGTTCGTGTGACCCACGCGACATCTCGTGAAGGAACTGAATGTGAACGCATGTATGCTCATCGACGTGAGCGAGCAGGCAGCTACCCGAGTCGAACGCAAGGAACGCACCCGCGCCGCGCTCCTCGAAGGCACCCTCGCTCTCGCCGCCGACCGCGGGTTCGCCGCCCTGAGCCTGCGCGAGATCGCCCGCTCCGCGGGCATCGTGCCGACCGCCTTCTACCGGCACTTCACCTCCCTCGACGAACTCGGCGCCACCCTGGTGGATCAGGGCGTCCGCGAACTCCGCCTGGCCCTGCGGGAACTGCGCCGCACCCCCGACGCCCGCCTGGCCGAGACCGTCCGCTTCGTCTTCGAGCAAGTCGACGGCAAGGAAGATCTCTACGGCTTCCTGCTCCGCGAACGCCACGGCGGTTCCGCGGCCCTGCGCGGCGCCATCTCCGTCGAACTACAGCTCATAGTCCGCGAACTGGTGGTCGACCTCTCCCGCATCCGCGCCCTCGACGCCTGGTCCCACGACGACCTCGAACTGGCCGCCGACCTCATCGTCTCCACCGTCGCCGCCCGCATAGCCGACTACATCACCGCCGCCCCCCACGACCACACCCACCTGATCGACACCGCCGTCCGCCAGGTCCGACTGATCTCCCTCGGCATGAGCGCCTGGCGCCCGTGAGCCGTCAGTCGGCGCGCAGCGCGGGGGCGCGCACCGGCAGAAGGGCCAGTAGGCCCGCTACCAGCACCAGCAGCAGGCCGACTATGCCCGCGCGGTCGGCGTCGAAGGCGTAGGCGAAGAGGCCGAAAAGGGTGGGGGCGAGGAAGGATACGGCTCGGCCGGTGGTGGTGTAGAGGCCGAACATCTGGCCTTCGCGGCCGGGTGGGGCGAGGCGGGCCAGGAAGGAGCGGGCGGAGGCTTGGGCGGGGCCGACGAAGACGGTGAGCAGGAGGCCGAAGATCCAGAACATGAGGGGGCCGGAGACCGCGAGTAGCGCGGTGCCGCAGATGATCATGGACACCAGTGACACCACGATGACGGATTTGGGGCCGACGCGGTCGTCGAAACGGCCCGCGACGACGGCGCCGAGGGCGGCGACCACGTTCGCGGCGATGCCGAACAGCAGCACGTCGGCGTCGGCGATGCCGTAGACGTTCACGGCCAGGACCGCGCCGAAGGTGAAGACACCCGCCAGGCCGTCGCGGAAGACCGCGCTGGCCAGCAGGAAACCGACCGTGCGGCGGTCGACGCGCCAGAGTTCACGCAGGTCTCGCCACAGCACCCGGTACGAGGTGAGCAGGGCGCGCCACCAGCCGGTCAGCCTGCCGCCGGTCCGAACCCGCACGGCCGCACCGGGATCGGCGTCGGTGCGCGGCAGCTCCGGAACCAGGAACAGCACCGGCAGGGCGAAGGCGGCGAACCAGACGGCCGCCAGCACCGCCACCAGCCGGATGTTCAGGCCGGTATCGGTGGGGACGCCGAACAGGCCGCGGAAATCGCCGTCACCGCTGATGAAACCGAAATAGCAGATGAGCAGCAGCAGGATGCCGCCGAAATAGCCCATGGCCCAGCCGAATCCGGAGACGCGGCCCACCGTGGCGGGCGTGGAGACCTGGCGCAGCATGGCGTTGTAGGGGACGTTCGCGAGTTCGAAGAAGGCCGAGCCGAAGGCCAGCAGCACCAGACCCAGCCACAGGTAGTGGTAGTCGTCGCGCACGAAGAACATGAGCGACATGCTCAGCACGGTCAGCCCGGTCAGAATCGCCAGGGAGAGTTTGCGTTTGGCGGTGGCGTCGAACCACTGGCCGCTCACGGGCGCGGTGAGGGCCACCACCAGACCCGCCGCTCCCAGCGCCCACCCCAGCCAGGCGCTCGCCGAGATGTCACCGGGCAGATTCTCGCCCACCTTGTCGGTGAGGTACACCGAGAATACGAAGGTGAGGATCACGGCATTGAACGCCGCCGAACCCCAGTCCCACAGCCCCCACGCGACCACCTGCCCGCGACCACTGGCCTGCCCGACCGTCGCCTGACCCGAAACCTCCGCCATCAGCGCAGGGTATGCGACGAATCGGAAACGGCGGCGGGAAACACGCCACCG
>NZ_JASCXP010000005.1:0-47826 GCF_030010695.1 Nocardia sp. CC201C | reverse complement strand
GGGGCCCCCCCCCCCCGGGCGCCCCCCCCCCCGCTCGCCTGGAATCTTCGTGCGTCAGTGCGCGTTCAGCACCAGGTTGCTCATCACCCGCACACCGACCGCCAACGCGCGCTCGTCGATGTCGAAGGTGGGCTGGTGCAGGTCCAGCTGCTCGCCGTGCCCGGACCAGACACCCAGCCGCGCCATGGCGCCGGGCACCTCCTCCAGGTACCACGAGAAGTCCTCGCCGCCCCCGGACTGGGGCGTATCGGCCAGCGCGTCCGGTCCGAGCGCCCGGATCGACTCCTCGAACATGCGCACGGCGGTCTCGTCGTTCACCACCGGCGGCACGCCGCGCTTGTAGTTGAGCTGATACCGCACGCCGGTCGGGGCCAGCAGCCCGTCCACGATCTCGCGGACCATGGGCTCGAGCAGCGACCAGGTCGCGTGGTCGCCGGTGCGCACGGTGCCGGTGAGCATGCCCGTCTGCGGAATGGCGTTGGGCGCCTTGCCCGCCGACACCGCGCCCCACACCATGACGGTGCTGGTGCGCGGATCGATGCGGCGACTCAGCAGCCCCGGCAGACCGGTGATCACGGTGCCGATGGCGTACACCAGATCGCTGGTCAGATGCGGCCGCGACGTGTGCCCGCCGGGCGAATCCAGCACCAGTTCGACGGTATCGGCGGCGGAGGTGATGGCACCCACCCGGATGCCGACACGCCCGACCTCCAAACGCGGATCGCAGTGCAGCGCGAACATCCGCGACACGTCCTCCATGGCGCCCGCGGCGACCATGTCCAGCGCACCGCCGGGCATGACCTCCTCGGCGGGCTGGAACACCAGCCGCACACCGACCGGCAGGTCCGGCACCTCGGCCAGCGCCAGCGCGGTGCCGAGCAGGATCGTGGTGTGCGCGTCGTGCCCGCAGGCGTGCGACACGCCCGGCACGGTGGAGGCGAACGGCAGTCCGGTGTATTCCTGCAACGGCAGCGCGTCCATATCCGCGCGCAGGCCGATACGCGGGCCGTCATCGGGGCCGATGTCGCAGATCAGCCCGGTGCCGCTGGGCAGCTTCCGCGGTTCCAGCCCGGCCTTGACCAGCCAGGTCTCCACGAATTCGGTGGTGCCGAACTCGGTGCGCGACAGCTCGGGGTTCGCGTGGATGTGCCGTCGCCAGGAAATGAGGTCTTCCATGTGCTCCGACAGCCACGCGTCGACCGCGTGACGCCCGGTCTGTACTGCCGTGGCGGCGCTCGCTCTGCCCGGTCTGGTCACGCAAGCCGCCGCCTCCGGGCCTGCGGTTCGTGCTGCGCCCGAAGCGGTGCTCGCGGATCCGTCCGTGGTCACGCAAGCCGCCTTCTCCGGGCCCAACCCTCGCACCGGGGACCGGCCGGTTGTACTCACCGAATGTCCTCCTGTCGCTGAAACTGCCGTTGCTTGACGCGTTCCGACAACCTGTCTCTGTGTAATTCATCGCTCGCGACCTGTATCGCCGTTCTCGCCAGCGCCGTTGCCCCGTCGAGGACGGCGCGATCGGCCGAGGCGTTCACGGCGGCGGCCGCGAAGGCGGGCTGGTGCGTGACCGCTCCACCGGCATCGATGCCGATAATCGGGTGAATGCCGGGAATGACATTGGTGACATTGCCCATATCGGTACTGCCCAACGGTCGTGCCGCCTCGAGTTCCGGGGCAATCGGAGCGCGTCCCAGACCGACGATCTGTTCGCGATACGCCAACAGTAATGCCGCATCGGGCGTGAGCTCGGTATATGTGGGCGCGAGCTGCCGGATGTCGTGTGTGCATCCGGTAGCCAGGGCACCAGCCTCGAAGCACGCCGATGCGCGTCGCATCAGATCGTCGAGGGCCGCGGCATCCTCTGCTCGTAGGTAATACAGCAGTTCCGCGTGTCCGGGTATGATGTTGGGGGCCACGCCGCCCGATCCGACTATACCGTGGAGTTGCTGTCCGGGGAGGAGATGTTGACGCAGCAATCCGAGGGCAACTTGCGCGACGGTGGCGGCGTCCCCCGCATTGCGCCCGTATTCCGGGGCCGCGCTGGCATGCGCCTCGCGCCCGTGGAAGACCACCTGCAGATCGGCGAGGGCCAGCGAGCGCGCGCCCGCGATGTCCTCCGGACCCGGATGCACCATGAGCGCCATCGCCGTGTCGTCGAACACCCCGCGCTCGAGCATGAGCACCTTGCCGCCGCCGCTCTCCTCGGCGGGCGTGCCGTAGACCTTCACCGTGATGCCGAGCCGGTCGGCCACCGCGGCGAGCCCCAACCCCGCGCCCACCGACGCGGCGGCGATGATGTTGTGCCCGCAGGCGTGGCCGATCTCGGGAAGCGCGTCGTACTCGGCGAGAAAACCAACCACCAAGTCTCCATGGCCGTAGCTGGCTGTGAAAGCGGTGGGCAGCTCACCCACGCCGGTCTCGATCTCGAAGCCGTACTCGGCGAGCGGTTCGATGACCTTGGCGGCGCTGCGCCGCTCCTCGAAAGCCAGTTCCGGTTCGTCGTGAATCGAGTGCGACAGCGCCACGAGGCGCTCCCGCGCCCCCGCGATCACCGCGTCCGCCCCGGTCAGCAGCGCCGAATCCGCCGATGCCACGGCAGCATGCACCGATAGGTCGGCAGTGCGCTGCCGACCATTCGAACTCGGGTCATCGCCGCCGCTGTGCGCTGACATGGGAGACAGTCTCGCATTGTGTCACCCGAATGTCGCAGCGGCCGACCCCGGACGACACCCCCAATACCGCCCGGCCTGCCATCCGGGGAGTTCGGACGCGGATGCGCCGCCTGCCTGATTCCAGGAGTAATCCCGAGCTCAACCGCAACAAACACCTTCCCCGTAGCGGCTGCGCCCGGGCAGTCGGCGCCAGAGCGCGGGGTGGGCAAGTGCGGCACCCTCCGGCACCCACCACCCCCGAGCAGCAGCCGACGACGCCTTCGCCCGCACCACCCCTCGGCCGGGGGCCTCCATGCACACCGCTCCAGCACCGCTTCGCAAGCGCGCCTGGAACGCCGATGCCCCGCGCACCACTGGCGCGCGGGGCATCGACCACAGCCACTCACCCCAGGCTGAACGCGAGATTCTCCGCCGTCGTCGGCGTCGTCAACCCTTCGAGCGTGCGCGCGTGCAGCGCCTTCTTGATGACCGCGAGGTTGGGCTTGCGGTTGCCCGCGAGTGCCGCCGCCCGCGCCACCGCCGCACCCAGCAACTGGTCCGCATCCGCTTTGTCGTCCACGATGCCCGCCGCGATGGCGTCATCGGCCGCGTACCGGCGTCCGGTCGTCATGGCCTCGACCGCCACCTGATTGGTCAGCCGCCCGGTGACCAGCGCATTCATCGCCACGGTGAACGGCATGCCCAGATGCACCTCGGGCAGGCACCAGAAGCCGCGGTCGGCGCGCATGACCCGGAAGTCGTGCGAGGTGGCCAGCATGGCCCCGGCCCCGAAGGCGTGGCCGTTCACCGCCGCCACGGTCGGCATGGGGAAGGCCAGCAGGCGGGTGTAGAGCGAGTGCACCCGGTCCAGGTACCAGTGGTTCTTGTCGAAATTGCCGAACAGCCAGTCGGTGTCGAGTCCGTTCGAGTAGAACTTGCCGGTCGCCACCGTCACCAGCGCGCCCGGTCCCTCGGACGCCTCGACCTCATCCAGCTTCGCGTGGACCTCGTCGATCCAGTCCGGGTGAAAACGGTTCTCGCTGTCGGTCTGCCCCTCATTGCCGAGGTACAGCACGAACACGTCCCCGTCACGCTTCAAATACGGCATGCGTGCAGCGTAATCACCCCCCACCCACTACCTACTCGCGGGTAGCCACACGGTTCCCGGTGCAGAGGAACTGGCGGCGGAGGGCTCTCGTATTTCGCCGCCACCGGGAAGCGGGCAAAGGGGGCGGGGGATGGATGGGAGACTGCGCGGGAGATCGAGTGGGACTAGGGTGGGCGGCATGCTAGCCGCGCAGGCCGCCGAGGCGATCGCCGAACGAACCGGAGTGCAGGAGCACCGAGTCGCGGTGGTGCTCGGGTCGGGATGGCAGGAGGCAGCGCTCGAGATCGGGGAGCCGGCCATCTCCATTCCCATGAGCGAGGTGCCCGGATTCGGGTCGCCGACGGCGCAGGGACATCAGGGCACGATCCACTCGGTCAGCGTGGGTGATGCGCCCGTATTGCTGCTCATGGGGCGGCAGCACCTGTACGAGGGGTACGAACCCGCGCAGGTGGTGCATCCGGTGCGCACCGCCATCGCGGCGGGCGCGCGGACCGTGCTGCTCACCAATGCGGCGGGCGGCATCCGCCAGGGCTTGCGGGTCGGCGAGCCGGTGTTGATCGGCGACCACCTCAATCTGACCGGTCGGACTCCACTGGTCGGCGCGGACTTCGTGGATCTGGTCGATGCTTGGGATCCCGAATTGCGTTCTTTGGCAAAGGAAGTCGATCCGAGTCTGACCGAAGGCGTGTACGCGGGGCTGACCGGGCCGCAGTACGAGACCCCGGCCGAGATCCGGATGCTGCGTACCATCGGCGCGGACCTGGTCGGCATGTCGACGGTGCTGGAGGCCATCGCCGCGCGAGCGGCGGGGGCGCGGGTGCTGGGCATCTCGCTGGTGACCAACCTCGCCGCCGGGGTGACCGGCGCGCACCTGTCGCATGCGGAGGTCCTCGCCGAAGGCCATGCGGCCGCACCACGATTGGGGAAATTGCTGCGCGGCGTGCTGGAACGACTCTAGGAGGCGCTCGTGCTGCGCTTCGGCACCGCCGGTCTGCGCGGACCCCTGCGGGACGGTCCGGACGGTATGAACGTGGAGACGGTGACGCGCGCCAGCGCCGGAATCGCGGACTGGCTGCGCGACCGTTGCCTCGGCGGCGGTCTGGTGATCGTCGGCCGCGACGCCCGGCACGGGTCGGCGGAATTCGCCGCCGCCACGGCGGAAGTCTTCGCCGCCGCCGGTTTCACGGTGCTGCCCCTCCCCCGCCCGCTGCCCACCCCGATCGTGGCCTACGCGGTACGCGAACTGAAAGCGGTTGCGGGCGTGCAGATCACCGCCTCACACAACCCGGCCACCGACAACGGCTACAAGCTCTACCTGGATGGCGGCTCCCAGCTCGTCCCGCCCGCCGACACCGAGATCGAGCACCGCATCGAAGCGGTCACCACCCCCGTCCCCCGCTCCGATCCCGCCTCCGCCGCACCGGATCCCGGCCTGCTGTCGCTCCCCGCCGATGCCAGTGTCGCGGACATGGGCGAGGAGATCGTGCGCCGCTACCTCACCCGCGTCGCCGAACTGCCGACCCGCATCGGTGGTGCGGCACCCGCCACATCACGCAGGGCACCGACGATCCCGGCCGGGGCCACTACACGGCCGCCAGCAGCAGAAGCGCCGCCCACCCCCGGCACCGACGAACTCAGCACCCCGACCAGCACATCCAGCACCGGGGGCTCCTCCATCTCGGGTGCGACCGCGCGCATCGGCGGTACGACCGCGGGCGGCGACCAGGTGAGCGCCCACATGCGCGCGACGCCGACCACCGGAGCTGCCGGTGCATACGGCCCGGAGTCCGCCGTCGATACCGTGGGGACGTCCGGTGGCGACGGTGCTGAGCGGTTGTGGCGCAGGCCCATTCGTATCGCGTTGACCGCCATGCACGGTGTGGGCGGTGAGCTCGCGGTGCGGGCGTTGCGGGCGGCCGGGTTCGCGGATGTGGAGGTGGTGACGGAGCAGTTCGCGGCGGATCCCGACTTTCCCACCGTCGCGTTCCCGAATCCGGAGGAGCCGGGGGCCGCCGATCTGCTGCTGGCGCTCGCGGAGCGGGTCGGGGCGGATGTGGCCATCGCGCTGGACCCGGATGCCGACCGGTGTGCGGTCGGGGTGCCGGGGCGCGGGGGCTGGCGCATGCTGCGCGGGGATGAGACCGGGGTGCTGCTTGGCGATTACGTGCTGCGCACGGCCGCTCCGGGTGCGCTGGTCGCGACCACCATCGTCTCGTCACGACTGTTGAGCAAACTCGCTCCGGCACGCGGGGCGCGCTACGCGGAAACGCTCACCGGGTTCAAGTGGCTGGCCCGTGCGGGCGACGGGCTGGTCTACGCCTACGAGGAGGCCATCGGGCACTGTGTGGACCCGGCCGCGGTGCGCGACAAGGACGGTATCTCCGCCGCCGTCGCGGCGGTCGATCTGGTGGCGCGGCTGCGGGCCGCCGGACGCACCGTCGACGACGTACTAGACGACTACGCGGTCGAATTCGGCGTGCACGCCGGTGCCCAGGTGTCGCTGCGCCTGGCCGACCCCACCGAGGCCGCGGCCGTGGTGGCACGGTTGCGCGCCGAGCCGCCCACCGAGATCGCCGGGGAGCCGGTCACTTCCACGGATCTGCTCCAGGTGCGCGGGCGCATGCGCACCGACGCCCTGATCTTCGAGAGCGACGCCCTGCGCCTGGTGGTCCGCCCGTCCGGCACCGAGCCGAAGCTCAAGTGCTACCTGGAGACCTTCGAACCGGTCCCGGACCCGGCCCAACTCGCCACCGCGCGCGCCGCCGCCGAGCAGCGGCTCGCCGGAATCCGAGATTACTGCGAAAAGCTGTGAACCACACCATGAACGGTCAGCGCTGCGCCTCGTGCGGACACGACGAGCTGGAGCCGGGCCGGAAAGTGCTCAGCGGGGGCCGAATTGGCGGTCTCCGGCGTCACCGAGGCCGGGGACGATGAAGGCTTCGGAGTTGAGGCCGCGGTCCATCGAGGCGGTGACCAGGCGGATGGCGTGGCCCGACTTCTCCAGGGCGGCAATGCCCTCGGGGGCGGCGACCACGCACAGCACGGTGATGTCGCGGGCGTTGCGGGTAGCCAGCAGGTCGAGGGTGTACACCATGGAGCCGCCGGTGGCGAGCATCGGATCCAGCACGATGACCGGGGTCCGGGACAGATCGTCCGGCAGGGATTCCATGTAGGGCGTCGGCTGGTGGGTCTTCTCGTCGCGCGCCAGGCCGACGAATCCGATGCGAGCGTCCGGGATCAGATTCTCGGCGGTCTCGACCATGCCCAGCCCCGCGCGCAGCACCGGGACCAGCAGCGGCGGTGCGGCCAGCCGGGTGCCCTCGGCCGCGGCGACCGGGGTGGTGATGGGGAAGGTCTCCACCGGCGCTTCCCGCATGGCCTCGTAGACCAGCAGCGCGGTGAGATCACGCAGCGCTGCCCGGAATGTCGGATTGGGGGTGCGGGCGTCGCGCATGGTGGTGAGCAGTGCGGCCGCGAGCGGATGATCGACGATCTGGGTGCGCATGTACGAAGAGGATACGGCGAGTTGCCACGCGCCACGCCGACGGCCTGCGCATTTCCGCGCCGACCGGAACCGGCCCGGGTCGGCCCGCGTCCAATCCCATGAACGAACCACTCCGCCGTCGGCAGCCCGCCGAGACGTCCCGACGTACCCCGGCTGCCCGTGGCGGCCGAAGCGTGATTGGGGGATTCGGATGTACGACCTCACCGTCGACCCGACCGGCATGACGACCTACGCCACAGCCACGAACCTCCGGGCGGCCGACCTCACCGCCGCCGCCACCCGAGCCGCGCCCGCCAGCCCGCCCCTACTCGCGCCGCGCTTCGGCCTGCTGGCCCCCGACCTCCTCGCCGCGTACACCGCGGCCCACACCACCCACCTCGCCACCATCAGCGCCCTCGCCACCGTCCTGACCACCATGGCCGCCACCGCCACCGGCTCGGCCAATACCTACACCGCCCTGGACGGCGCCCGCGCCGCGGGACTGCGCCCGACCACCGGGGAGATGAGCGCATGAGCACCGAACGAGGTACCGGCCACCTCCACACCCGGGCGACCACGACCCGCCCCCGCGGCGAGCGCATGACCACCCGGCACGGCACGAACACCAGCCTCGAGCACTACCCGACCACCGTGGACGGGAGCGCACGAACACCGAGCCGAACGCGGACCGCACCCCCTCCGAACACCACACCCACCACGACGACACCCTGGACGACCACCGGACACGGGTTCCTCCGCGCCTGCGCTGAAACCACTTTCGGTCACCTCGGAGGCGGGGGTGGGAACGCTCGGCACGGCGCGGCAGGACACAGATCGAGAAGCCGGGACCGATCGCACCGCGGCTGTGGGCGCGACAGCTCGACAGGGCGGGACGGATACCTGTACGGGGGCCTTGCGACCGAGCACGGTGGAGGTGGTCGCATGACTATCCGGCAGGACGCGGACCGCATGCGTGAGGATTCGCGGCCCAGGTTGTCGGGGGTGGTCGCATGAATACCGGGCACGGTGCCGGGCGTGCGCGCGGGGAGAAGGTGTGTGCGCGGTGGTCGCGGCGGGCGGTCGGGCCGACCGGGTGCCGGGTGCGGGCGGGGCGGTGGGGTCGATGCTCGGGGCGGCGGGGGTCGCCGGGTGACGCGGGCGGGGGTGCGCGGTGAGCGGGGTCGATGTCGGGGCGTTGGCGCGGCCGATCGTCGAGTTACGGGCGAGTCTCGGGGACGCGGCGCAGGTGGCGGCCGCGGTGGAGGCGTTGCGGCGATTGTCGGATGAGCTCGACGGGCTGCTCGGCTCGGGGCGGGCCGGTATCGACCAGCTGGCGGACGCGTGGCGGGGTGAGGCCGGGGATGCCGCGCTGGGCACCGGGTTGCGGGTGCAGACGGCGGTGGCGGAACTGGCCGATCGCGGCCGGGCGGTGGCCGAGGTGGTGGAACGCGCGTCCGGGGAGGTGAGCGCGGGAGAACGCGGGCTGGAGGAGATTCTGCGGTCGTTCGGCACGAGCGTGACCGCGCTCGGCCCGGCGGTGGCGACACCGCCGGGCGTCAGCCTGATCGTGGCGGCCGCCATCGAACATCTGGGGCGGGCGCTGGCGGTGGTGGGCCGGGTACGGGTGGACCTCGAAGACGAGACGGCGGCACTGCTCGACCTGGCCGAGCCGATACCCACTCCCCTACCGGTCGAGGCGGAGGCGTCCGCGACCGCACCGGCGAGCACGGCCGGTCCGCCGAGCACGGCCGGTCCGCCGAGCACGGCCGGTCCGCCGAGCACGGCCGAGCCGATGGGTGGCGCTACGACCCCGGCCGCGCTCGGACCCGCATCGAACAGTCCGGTTCGTTCGGGAGCCGGGATGTTCGACACCGCATCGCGATTCGCCGACTCCGCACGCACCGTCCCGGCCGCGATGAGCACCCCGGGCACGGGCGCGCTGTCCGAGGACCGCACCGAGCCCAGTTCAACCGGACAGGGGGTGAAGCTCACCCTCCCCGACGGCAGTACCGTGGAAGCGCCCAATCAGCAGGCGGCGGATGCCGTACGCAATGCGCTCGGCGCGGTCGGCACCCCGTATGTCTGGGGCGGCACCACTCCCGGCGTCGGCCTGGATTGCAGCGGACTGACGCAGTGGGCCTACGCGGAGGCGGGCGTACCGCTGCCGCGCCTGGCCCAGCACCAGGGCGATGGGCATCTGCGGGTGGGTCCGGGAGAATTGCTGCCGGGCGATCTGGTGGTATGGGACGGGCACGTGGCCATGGTGATCGGCAACGGCCAACTGGTGGAGGCGGGCGACCCGGTCCAGGTGGGTCCGATCCGCACCGAGAACAGCGGGATGCGGTTCCTCGGTTTCTACCGCCCGACCGCCTGACGAGCCGAAACCGCTGGCGGCTGGCGTCCGGTGGAAAGCACGACCGGCGGAGCGCCACCAGCGGAGCACAACCGCCAGAGCACGATGGGCGAAGCACGACCGAGCGGAACACGATGGACGAGCGGGGTACAGCAGCGCACTCGACCGTGGAGGCGACAGCATGAGTGGTCAGGCGCTCGGCAGACGGCGCGGGTTCCGGGCGAGCCGAGCGGCAGGCTGCCGGGCGAGCGCCGGGCGGGCCGCATACCGCCCCGCCCTCGCCCGAATGGTCCTCGCCGACGTCCCACCGGCCCCGGCCCACGCCCCACCCGTCCCCGCTCGAACGAGCACAGCCCAGGGCCGACAGGTCACCACCCACTTCCGGAAGGTCACCGCATGAGCGAAGCACAGGTCCCGAACGTGACCACGGCGAGCAGTTCCAATCGCGCGGGCACGGTCACGGTGCGCGCCACCGATCAGGGGATGCCGGTGGAGATCTCCTTCGAGCGCGGCGAATACCGTTACGGTGCACAGGCAGTCGCCGACGAGATCCTGCGGCTGACCAAGCGGTCCGCCATCGCGGCCAAGGCGCGGCGGCGTGAACTGCTGGCGGAGGCGGGCCTGCCCGACGACGCGCTCGACCGGCTGGGGCTGCCCAGCCGCCGGGCCGCGGTCGAGGCGCTGGATCTCCTCGACGACGCCGACACCGGGCAGACGAGCTGGGTGAAGCCGGTATGAGCGCCGAGATGGACGCCCTGGTCACCGGGGTTACCAACCAACTGGAAGCGCTGGAGGCCGCGCTCTACGACCTGAAGCGGGTGCGCGGCCGATTCACCGCCGAGGATGGTTCGGTCACCGCCGAGGTGGACGGCGACGGCGCGCTCACCGGCCTCTGGCTGGCCGAATCGGTGACCTCCCGACCCCCGGCGGAGGTCGCGCAATCGATCCTCTGGGCATGCGGGCGAGCGGCCGCGGAGGCCGGTACGCAGCGGTCCCGAATCGTTGCCCGGCTGAACGAGTCCTTCACGCCGGGAAATGTTGCGGGGAACCCGGATAGTGCCTGACGCCACCACTGGCTAGGCTTCCGGTCATGGCTTCTGGAGACATCGTCCCGATCGAGCTCGGTCTGACAAATGGCGACCTCGTCACCCTGTGGGCGCCGCGCTGGCGGGACGGTGACGACGAGTGGGAGGCGTTCCTCGGTCACGAGGACTCCCTCTACGGTTTCGACTCGGTCGCGGAGCTGGCCGCGTTCATTCGCGCCGACTCCGACAACGACCTCGTAGACCACCCGGCGTGGAAGATCATCGCCGGGCTGTCGGCGGCGGAACTGGAGCCCGAGGAGCAGTACGTCTTCGACCTCGTCGGCGTGCTGGAGCTGGCGGCGGGCGACCCGGATCCGGAGGTCGTCGCCGAGCTCGAGGAAACCCTCGACATGGTGCGCAATATCGGCGAGGTCTGCGAACTCGACGTGATCACCAAGTTCTTCGGCTCGCATCCGGTGCTGGGCGCGCTGCCCGCCGGGGTGAGCGCCTTCACCGGCCAGGAGGGACTCGAGCTCTGGGACCAGATCGGCGCGGCCATCGCCAAGGACTGGGACTCCGTGCTCGACGCCGTCGACTCGGTGGTGAAGACGCCGGAGGTGGATGCCGACGCGGTCGCGGTCGCGGAGGCCGAACTGCTTGCGGCGGAGGAGAACATCGTCGACGCCGAGGACGCGGCCGAGACCGACGAGGACATCGAGCCGGTCGACCTCGACGAGGAGGACGACGAGGACGAGGACGAGTCGTTCTGGCACGAGGTCGGCATCGACCCGGTCAAGATCGTCACCTCCGAGGGCGTCTACTTCACGCTGCGCTGCTATCTCGACGACGAGCCGGTCTTCCTGGGCACCGACGGCACCATCACCGTCTTCGGATCCGAGCGCGCGCTGGCCCGCTACCTGGCCGACGAGCACGACCACGACCTGGCGCAGGTGAGCACCTACGGTGAGGTGCAGACCGCCGCCGTGGACGGCTCGCTCGAGGTCGAGGTGACCGACGAGAACGTCTATGTGCTGCCCGGACTGGCCGACGACCTCGCCGAGGGCCCGAAGGCCGTGGATGTGGACCAGCTCGACCTGGCGGTCGAGTTGTTCACCGACGCCGCCGATTACGCCGAGGACGACGCGGTGGAGACGGCGCTGGCGGTGTCCACCCCGCTGGGCTGGTACGTGTCCTACCTGCTCAACCCGGACCCGACCCGGCTGGCGCCGAACCCGCCGTTCGCCGCCGAGGCGGAGGCGTGGAAGGCGCTGGAGCAGGGCTTCGAGAGCCGCCTCAGCGTGCACAAGGGCTGAGCGGCAGCAGGTTTCACCGGGTGTGCCCGCCTTCCGGAGGTCTTGGAAGGCGGGCACGGCTGTGTGTGCGACAGCCCGCGCCGATCCGACCAGCGTCCGCGGGCGGCCGTCGGGCGTCGGGCGCTAGTCCGTGTCGGGCGGGCGGCGCGGGGCATCAAGCGGGCGGCGTGTGCGTCAGAGGCGTCGAGCGGGCGGCGCGTGGCGTCAGGCGGCGTTGAGGCGGATCCAGATCTGTTCGGAGCGGCCCAGCAGACGGTCGTCGGCCCCGTAGAGGGCGGTGGAGGTGTGCGCCTTGCGGCCCTCCTCGCCGTGGAAGGCTCCGATCACCACGCACTGTTCACCCGGTTCGGGCCGGGCGGTGATCGTGGCGGTCATGGAGCCGAGAACCGCCGGACGGTCGAACATTCCGGGAACCGCCCAGGCGCCGGGGCAGTCCATGGCGGCCCAGAGCAGCGGCGCGCCGATGGGCACGGTGCCGTCCGGGGTCCAGGGGGCGGCCACGATGCCGTCGGCGACCGGGCCGGGTTCGATGCGCAGGCCGTCGGAGCGCAGGCTGCCGCAGACGAAACAGTGGCCGAACAGGTCGTTGTTCCGGTATTCGCTGGTGGCGGTGGATGCGGTCGCGAACGCCACCGGGTCGGGTGCGGTTCGGTCGAAGTCGCCGGGGGTCGACTGCGCGACCAGGGTGTCGCCGTTGAACAGGTCACCGTCCGCGAAGCGCAGATCCACCTCCAGCGGCGGCGGGCTGCGCAGGATGACGCGCACGGTGGCGGCGTCGTGCTGGTCGGCCAGCAGGCCCGCCACATAGCCGCCGTTGCCGGAGCCGGGCGGGCCGTTGAAGCGGCCCGGAATGCGCACAGTCTTCATAGTTCGCCACGGTAACGAAGTTGGGCGCGGTGCGGTGGATCGGGATACCGGTACTCCTTTTCCCCGCCGAGCCGAGGCGCAGAGGGGATTCCGCGCGCCGTGCAACGGGCCCGTGGGGCCGCGAGCGCACCGAGGCGCGGTCGCGGCGGCGGGAACCGGCCCGGTTCCGCCAGCAGGTGCGCGGTCAGCACCGGATCGCTCGAGGTCCCCCGGATCCGTCCGTACACGGCCGGAGTATGCCCGGCCGACGCATGGTCGGCCGGGCCGGTGGATTCGCCGACACGAGCATGATCGAACGCCTCCGAGCGACGCCGACCGACCGGGCCGACGGTTCGCATGGACTCGGCCGGGCACCAACCACGGACTCGACCGGGCACCAACGCTGCGAGGATCACGGCCACCCCGGGCAGCCGTCGCGGAGCGGACGCCCTCGCGAGCGGCTCAGCCCAGCAGTACCGCGTACCCGGGTTTGATCACCTCGTCGATGATGCGGAGGCGGTCGGGGAACGGGATGAACGCCGACTTCATAGCGTTGATGGTGAACCGTTCCAGATCGCTCCAGCCGTAGTCGAAGGTTTCGACGAGCTTGAGCATCTCGCGGCTCATGGTGGTGTCGCTCATGAGGCGGTTGTCGGTGTTCACGGTGACGCGAAAGCGCAGCCGGGCCAGCAGGTCGAAGGGATGCTTCTCCAGCGACGGCACCGCACCGGTCTGCACATTCGAGGACGGGCACAGCTCGAGCGGGATCCGCATGTCTCGGACGTAGTTCGCGACCAGGCCGAGCCGGGGGCCGTCCGTCGAGTCGACGATGTCGTCGGTGATGCGCACCCCGTGGCCGAGTCGGTCGCAGCCGCAGAAGGCCAGCGCCTCGTGGATGGACGGCAGTCCGAACGCCTCACCGGCGTGAATCGTGAAGTGCGCGTGGTTGGCCCGCAGGTACTCGAAGGCGTCCAGGTGCCGGGTGGGCGGGTATCCGGCCTCGGCCCCGGCGATGTCGAAGCCGCAGACGCCGCGGTCGCGCCAGCGCACCGACAACTCCGCGATCTCCCGCGAGCGTGCCGCGTGCCGCATGGCGGTCAGCAGGCAGGTGACGCGGATGGGATGGCCCTCCTCCGCGGCCAGTGCCTCACCCTCGCGGAAGCCCTCGAGGGTGTACTGCACCACCTCGTCCAGCGTCAGTCCGGCCTCGAGGTGCTGCTCGGGTGCGAACCGCACCTCGGCGTAGACGACGCCGTCGGCGGCGAGGTCGAGCGCGCATTCGCGGGCCACTCGCCGCAGCCCGTCCGGGGTCTGCATGACGGCCACGGTGTGGGCGAAGGTCTCCAGATAGCGTTCGAGCGATCCGCTGTCCGCGGCGTCTCGGAACCAGCGCCCGAGGGTTTCGGCGTCGTGTGCCGGAAGCTGGTCGTAGCCGCAGTCGCGCGCCAGCTCGAGCACGGTCGCGGGCCGTAACCCGCCGTCGAGATGATCGTGCAGCACGGCCTTGGGCGCTTGGCGGATCGAAGCAAGGGTAAGGGGCGTCGGTCCAGTCATGTACCCACGTTAGTCGGGAAAACGTGCGGCGTCAGGGTAGTCGCGGTACGGCCATCCGCACTGTGGCGTGTTGTTGCCCGCCCGTTGCTCCCGGGTCATCCCGGCGTCAGTTGCAGGCGATGCCGTCGTTGTCCTTGTCCAGGCCGCGGCGGTAGCCGGGCTCACCGCGCATGAGGGGGCCGTTGGTCTCGCGTCGCACCTGGGTGCAGTTGACGTAGTAGGGGTGGCGGTCCTCCGATTGGGTGGTCTTGGTGGAGTCGCCGTCGGGGTTGTCGTCGATTCCCGCCGCGGCGGGGGCGGACAGCGCCAGCGTCGCGCCCACTGCCGCGGCGGCCAAGGCGGTGGCCAGGCTCGCCCGCCGGAAATGTGTTCTGTGCATCACGCCTCCCGAGCGTAGGTCGATATCGATGTCACGGCAGATGTCTCGGCCGCTCGATTCGACATACGACGGAGGCCGGGTCAGGGTTCGATTCGATCGAGAACCAGTGGTGTGGAGGTGAATTCGTCGGGGGTGCCGATGGTGTAGGCGTCGCGGAGGTCGTCGAGGGCGGCGGGAATGGCGGCGGGGGTGTCGGTGTGCAGGGTGAGCAGAGGCTGGCCCGCGGTCACCGGATCGCCCGGCTTGGCGTGCATTTCGATGCCCGCGCCCCATTGCACCGGGTCGCCCTGGCGAGCGCGGCCCGCACCCAGCCGCCAGGCGGCCAGGCCGATATCGAGGGCGTCCAGGCGGGTGAGGGTTCCTGTCGAGGGGGCCGGCACCGTTTCGGTGTGCGCGGCCCGGGGCAGGGCGGCATCGGGATCGCCGTCCTGGGCGGTGATCATCACCCGCCAATGATCCATGGCGCGCCCGTCGGCCAGCGCGTCCGCGGGGTCGACATCGTGGATTCCGGCCTGCGCCAGCATCTCCCGCGCCAGGACGAGGGTGAGTTCCACCACATCGGCCGGGCCGCCGCCGGACAGCACTTCCAGCGATTCGGCCACCTCGAGCGCATTGCCCGCGGTGCGGCCCAGCGGCGTGTTCATATCGGTGAGCAATGCCACCGTCCGCACGCCCGCGTCGGTGCCGAGTTCCACCATGGCCGTTGCCAGTTCGCGGGCGTTCGCGAAGTCCTTCATGAACGCGCCGCGCCCGACCTTCACGTCCAGCACCAGCGCGCCTGTGCCCTCGGCGATCTTCTTGCTCATGATCGAGCTGGCGATCAGCGGGATGGATTCGACCGTGCCCGTCACATCGCGCAGCGCGTAGAGCCGTTTGTCGGCGGGGGCCAGGTCCGCGCCCGCCGCGCACACCACCGCGCCGATCTTCGGGTCGGCGAGGATCTCCCGCATCCGGGCGACCGGCAGCTCGGCCCGCCAGCCCGGGATGGACTCGAGCTTATCCAAGGTCCCGCCGGTGTGACCGAGCCCGCGCCCGGACAGCTGCGGCACCGCAGCGCCGCAGGCGGCGACCAGCGGGGCCAGCGGGAGCGTGATCTTGTCCCCCACGCCGCCGGTCGAGTGCTTGTCCACGGTCGGGCGCGGTAGGTCGGTGAAGTCCATACGCTGCCCGGAGCCGATCATGGCGGCGGTCCACCGCGCGGTCTCCCGGCGCGTCATCCCCCGCCACACCACGGCCATGGCCAGCGCCGCCATCTGCTCGTCGGCCACCTCACCGCGGGTGAACGCGTCGATCACCCAGTCGATCTGGGCGTCGCTGAGCTCCCCGCCGTCCCGCTTGGTCGTGATGACCCCCACCGCGCTCCGCATGTGTCGATCCTATGGCCGCTCAGCCGATCCGCACCCGGGCGAATGCCTTCGCGCACCCCGTGCCGCACCGCGCACCGCCGGTAGCGCCACCCGCCGTCCCGCCACGCCGGCACCGCGACGGGCCGGACATCGCAGCGATGGCCACCGCCGCCCGGCCCGTGGATCGACCGCGAGCCCGCCGCCGATCGGACGCTAGCGTTGCCCGGCGGCGAGATCGTCGGGCCCGAATGCGTCGGGCAGCAGCGCGCGCAGCGCCACCGGCCCGCCGCGATGGTCGACCAGCAGCTCGTTACCGCCGTGCTCGAACAGGATCTGCCGACACCGGCCGCACGGCATCAGGATCTCCCCGCGCGAGTCGCAGACCGACACCGCGGCCAGTCGTCCCCCACCGCCCGAAATCAAGTTACCGACCAGTACACATTCGGCGCAGAGGCCTAGACCGTATGAGATATTTTCCACATTGCAGCCGCTCACAATACGTCGGTCTACGGTGAGAGCGGCCGCCCCGACCGGGAATCGGGAGTAGGGCGCATAGGCATTGTGCATGACTTCGAATGCGTTGCGGCGCAAGGCATTCCAATCTACTTCCGGCATATCGGACCTTCCTCGCATGGGCACGACGGTAGCGCGTTAACAGCCTTGACAACCGGCCTTGCAAATCAGGAAAGGCAAACCTAACTCAGGCAATTCGGCGGCAACGAGCGGCACGCCGAATTAGTTCCCCCAAACGCGTGGGATTAGAGTTCACGACAGATCGGTTCAGGTACCCGGCAGCGGACCGGACCACCGCAACCGGGATAACGATTCCGGCTGTGAGCTGGTGTTATCAAGTAAGCCTACGCGGCTCCGCGAGGGATCTGACCGGGTCCATCAACGACGTTGGAGGCACCGCACTCTATGACCACGCTAGAAGCTCCGGCCAAGCCGAAGCGGACCCTGTACCGAGGCGACCCCGGCATGTGGTCCTGGGCTTTGCACCGCATCACCGGTGTCACGATCTTCTTCTTCCTGTTCGTCCACGTTCTGGACACCGCCCTGGTGCGGGTCAGCCCGGACACCTACGACCAGACGATCGAGACGTACAAGACCCCCATCGTCGCCCTGCTGGAGATGGGCCTGGTCGTGTGCGTGCTGTTCCACGCGCTCAACGGCGTCCGGGTCATCCTGGTCGACTTCTGGGAGAAGGGCCCCCGCTACCAGCGGCAGATGCTCTGGATCGTGCTGACCATCTGGATCCTCCTCGCCGGGGCGGGCATCGGCCGCCAGTTCTTCTACCTGCTGACGGAGCACTGACAATGAGCGCACCTGTTCTCGGTAAGTCCTACGACCGCCCCGCCAGCCTGGACGCGCCCCGCGCGCCGCGCCGCACCTCCGGCAACAACTTCGAGAAGTACGCGTGGATCTTCATGCGCTTCTCCGGCCTGCTGCTGATCGTCCTGGTGCTCGGCCACATGTTCATCATGCTGATGATCGACGGCGGCGTGAAGCGCCTGAACTTCGCCTTCGTGGCGGGTCGCTGGGCCTCCCCGTTCTGGCAGATCTGGGACCTCACCATGCTGTGGCTGGCCCAGCTGCACGGCGGCAACGGCCTGCGCACCGTCATCGACGACTACGCCCGCAAGGACTCCACCCGCTTCTGGCTGAAGACCCTGCTGGTCGTCTCGATGATCCTGGTCATGGGCGTGGGCACCTACGTCATCTTCACCTTCGACCCCAACATCAGTTAGGAACAGGCCACCTCGCATGAGTGAGCGCAGCGAACGAATCAACAGTGCTGGTGAATCTCGCCCTGTTCAGGAGCACCGCTACGACGTCATCATCGTCGGTGCCGGTGGCGCTGGCATGCGTGCGGCGATCGAGGCCGGTCCTCGCGTCCGCACCGCCGTACTGACCAAGCTCTACCCGACCCGCTCGCATACGGGCGCGGCGCAGGGCGGCATGTGTGCCGCGCTGGCGAACGTGGAAGAGGACAACTGGGAGTGGCACACCTTCGACACCGTCAAGGGTGGTGACTACCTGGTCGACCAGGACGCCGCGGAGATCATGGCCAAGGAGGCCATCGACGCCGTGCTCGACCTGGAGAAGATGGGCCTGCCGTTCAACCGCACGCCGGAAGGCAAGATCGACCAGCGGCGCTTCGGCGGCCACACCCGCGACCACGGCAAGGCCCCGGTCCGCCGCGCCTGCTACGCCGCCGACCGCACCGGCCACATGATCCTGCAGACGCTGTACCAGAACTGCGTCAAGCACGACGTGGAGTTCTTCAACGAGTTCTACGTGCTGGACCTGATCCTGACCGACGGCGAGCGCGGCCCGGTGGCCACCGGTGTGGTGGCCTACGAGCTGGCGACCGGCGACCTGCACGTGTTCCACGCCAAGTCGATCGTGTTCGCCACCGGCGGCTCCGGCCGCATGTACAAGACCACCTCGAACGCGCACACGCTGACCGGCGACGGCATGGCGATCGTGTTCCGCAAGGGTCTGCCACTGGAGGACATGGAGTTCCACCAGTTCCATCCGACGGGCCTGGCGGGCCTCGGCATCCTCATCTCGGAGGCCGTCCGCGGCGAGGGCGGCATCCTGCGCAACGCCTCCGGCGAGCGCTTCATGGAGCGCTACGCCCCCACCATCAAGGACCTGGCGCCGCGTGACATCGTGGCGCGCTCCATGGTGCTCGAGGTGCTCGAGGGCCGCGGCGCGGGCCCGAACAAGGACTACGTCTACATCGACGTGACCCACCTCGGCGAGGACGTGCTCGAGGAGAAGCTGCCCGATATCACCGAGTTCTCCCGCACCTACCTGGGTGTGGACCCGGTGAAGGAGCCGGTGCCGGTCATGCCGACCTGTCACTACGTGATGGGCGGCATCCCGACCCGCATCCGCGGTGAGGTGCTGCGCAACAACACCGATATCGTCCCCGGCCTGTACGCCGCGGGCGAGTGCGCGTGTGTGTCGGTGCACGGCTCGAACCGCCTGGGCACCAACTCGCTGCTCGACATCAACGTGTTCGGCCGCCGCGCGGGTATCGCCGCCGCCGAGTACGCGCAGCGCAGCGAGTTCGTGGAGATGCCGGAGAACCCGGCGCAGATGGTGCAGGACTGGCTGGCGCTGATCCTGTCCGACCACGGCAACGAGCGGGTGGCCGACATCCGCACCGAGTTGCAGTACACGATGGATATGAACGCCGCCGTGTTCCGCACCGAGGACACCCTCAAGCAGGCGCTCACCGATATCCACGCGCTCAAGGAGCGGTACACGCGGATCACCGTGCAGGACAAGGGCAAGCGCTACAACAGCGACCTGCTGGAGGCCGTCGAGCTGGGCTTCCTGCTGGAGCTGGCCGAGGTCACCGTGGTCGGCGCGCTCAACCGCAAGGAGTCGCGCGGCGGCCACGCCCGCGACGACTACCCGGATCGCGACGACACCAACTACATGCGCCACACCATGGCCTACAAGACCGGTCCGGAGCTCATCTCCGATATCCGGCTGGACTACAAGCCGGTGGTGCAGACCCGTTACGAGCCGATGGAGCGTAAGTACTGATGACTGCTGTCGCTGAAACGCCGCAGAAGGCGGCTCCGGTCCCCGAGGGCTCGACGATCATCACGGTCAAGATCGCCCGGTTCAATCCGGAGGACGGCCAGGGCCAGCACTGGGATTCCTTCCAGGTGCCGGTGCTGCCGACCGACCGGTTCCTGAACGTGCTGATCTACATCAAGTCCTACCTGGACGGCACGCTCACCTTCCGCCGCTCCTGCGCGCACGGCGTCTGCGGATCCGACGCCATGCGCATCAACGGCGTGAACCGGCTGGCGTGCAAGATCCTCATGAAGGACATGCTGCCGAAGAACGGCAAGGACATCACCGTCACCGTCGAGCCCATCCGCGGCCTGCCCGTGGAGAAGGACCTCGTGGTGGACATGGAGCCGTTCTTCGACGCCTTCAAGGCGGTCAAGCCGTACCTGATCACCTCGGGCAACGAGCCGACCCGCGAGCGCATCCAGTCCCAGCACGACCGCGCCCGCTTCGACGACACCACCAAGTGCATCCTGTGCGCCTGCTGCACCACCTCCTGCCCCGTGTACTGGAGCGACGGCAGCTACTTCGGCCCGGCCGCGATCGTGAACGCGCACCGCTTCATCTTCGACAGCCGTGACGAGGGCGCCCGCGAACGCCTGGACATCCTCAACGACGTCGAGGGTGTGTGGCGCTGCCGCACCACCTTCAACTGCACCGACGCCTGCCCCCGCGGCATCGAGGTCACCAAGGCCATCCAGGAAGTCAAGCGCGCGCTGCTGTTCGCCCGCTGACCGCTCGCCGTCGAGGGCCCGTCCGTGATGCACACGGGCGGACCCTCGACCCGCAACCGATCGGTTCGAGGGCGGCGTGGCGATCGTCTCGGTCAGGATGTCCCGCAACAAGTTTCACCGACGTGTAGCGGACCGCACGGTCGATGCCGGTGGTTTCCGGAAGGCGCCCCGGCGCGATCGCAAGGCCGACGGCTCGGCGTCGGCGCGGGACGGCCCCGCGCGCTAGGCTGAGTCGATGCGAGGCGACATCGGCCGACAACCCTCATCCGCGAATTTCGACATCGTCGCGGTGGCCTCCTCCGCCGGGGGCATCACCGCGCTGAGCAAGGTGCTGGGCGGGCTGGGAGCCGACTTTCCCCTGCCCGTTCTGGTGGTGCAGCACTTGGACCCGCGACACGAGACCGTCATCGCCGACGTACTGTCCCGCCGAGCTCAGTTGCCGGTGCGCCTGGCCGAACCGGATGTACGCGCCGAGCCCGGCATCGTGTACGTGGCACCGCCCAACTATCACCTGCTGGTCGGCTCGAAGGGAGTGCTGGCATTGTCCAGCAGCGAACTCGTGCATTTCGTCCGGCCTTCGGCCGATTTACTGTTCGAGTCGGTGGCCGGCACGTACGGCGAACGCGCCATCGCGTGTGTGCTCACCGGATCCGGCAGCGACGGCGCGATGGGAGTAAGTGCGGTGAAAGCCCGCGGCGGCACCGTCATCGTGCAGGACCCGGAGGATGCGGAGTTCAGCGGTATGCCGGATGCCGCGCTGCATACCGGTTCGGTGGATTTCGTGCTGCCTTTGGAGGAGATCGCCAGGGTAATCCGCGGCCTGGTCGAAGTGAGGGGATCGTGACGGAATCCAAGCAGTCCGACGGCGTGCCGGAGGTCGACACGACCGCGCGGGTCGACGGACCGCTGGAGGATCTGCTGATCTTCATCCGCGACGCGCGCGGATTCGATTTCACCGGCTACAAGCGCTCGTCCCTGGCCCGCCGCATCCGCAAGCGCATGCACGAGGTACGCATCATGGAGTATCTCGACTACCGCGACTATCTGGAGAGCAACGCCGAGGAATTCCAGTACCTGTTCAACACCATTCTCATCAACGTCACGAGCTTCTTCCGCGATATCGACGCCTGGCAGTACCTGCAGCGCGAGATCGTTCCCGAAATCGTCACCGGCACCTCGGGCGGCGAGATCCGGATCTGGAGTGCGGGCTGCTCCAGCGGGGAGGAGGCGTACTCTCTCGCGATCGCTTTCGCCGAAGTGCTGGGTATCGACGAATGCGTCAAACGTGTCAAGATCTACGGCACCGATGTCGACGAGGAAGCGCTGCGCGACGCCCGCACCGGCCTTTTCACCGCCAAAGCGCTGGAGCCGCTGTCGACCGAACTACGCGGGCGCTATTTCGAACCCACCGGGGACAAGTTCGTCTTCCGCCCCGACCTGCGCCGCCGCGTCATCTTCGGCCGCCACGACATCACTCGCGACGCCCCCATCTCCCGGCTGGACCTGCTGATATGCCGCAATACCCTGATGTATTTCAATGTGGAGGCCCAGTCGCAGATCCTCGATCGCTTCCACTTCGCGTTGCGCGACGGCGGATTCCTGTTTCTGGGCAAGGCCGAGATGCTGCTGTCGGACAGCGAGCGCTTCGAGGTAGCCAGTATGCGCCAGCGTGTCTTCCGGCGTCGAGCGGGGGAGGCCGCATCGCAGCAACCCGTCGTTCCGCCGCGGCTGGACACCGGTCTGGGGCAGGAGGTGCAAGGATTCGTCAAGCGGCGGCAGCTGAGTGAACTCGCGCTGGAAACAGCGCCTTTCGCGCTCACCGGGGTCGATGCCGACGGCAAAGTGACCGTCATCAACAACCAGATGCGCGGACAGTTCGGCCTGAACCAGCACGACCTGGGCCGACCGCTCAGCGATCTGGAGATATCCTACCGGCCGGTCGAGTTGCGGTCATTGATCGAGCAGGCGGTCGCCGAGCGCCGGGCCATCAGGCTGACCTCGGTGGAACGTCGGCTGGGTCCGGACGACAGCCAGTTCTTCGACGTGATCGTGCAGCCGCTGTGGAACTCGGACGGGACAAATATCGGTGCGGCGGTGAGTTTCGTCGACACGACGGTGCCCACCCGGCTCTCACTCGAGCTCAAGGTCAAGCGCGAGGAACTCGAAACCGCCTACGAAGAACTGCAATCCACCAACGAAGAGCTCGAAACCACCAACGAAGAACTGCAATCCAGCATCGAGGAACTCGAAACCACCAACGAAGAACTGCAATCCACCAACGAAGAACTCGAAACCACCAACGAAGAACTCCAGTCGGGTAACGAGGAACTCGAAACCATGAACGAGGAGATGCGCATTCGCAGCACTGAACTCGACGAGGCCCGGACGTTCCTGGAGGGAGTGCTGTCCAGCGTCGCGGCGGGCGTGGTGGTTCTCGACGCCGATCTGCGGGTGCGTAGCTGGAACCGCGGCGCCGAGGAATTGTGGGGACTGCGCGCTGACGAGGTGAACCAGCAGTACTTCCTGACCCTCGATTTCGGACTGCCCACCCACCGGCTCAACGACGCCATCGCGCAGACGCTGCGCACCGGTCGGCGCACCGGACCGGTCGATGTCCCGGCGGTCAACCGCATCGGCCGTTCCATCGTGTGCGCGGTGACGTGCTCCCGGCTGGATGGTTCCCGAGACGGGGTGGTGCTGCTCATGGAGGAGACGCCGACGACCGCCGCCGCGCAACAGCAGTGACCCACAAAGAAATCCGCTCAGCAGGCCCGGTCGGCCGCGATCGGCGCTAAGCTGTTCTGGTGTCGTCGCCAGTGGCCGCGCACCCAGAGATCGCCGAGGCGTGGAGGTGCTACAGGCAGGCATTGGAGCGCGCTGCCAATGCCGCATCGACCGCTATGCGTTACGAGTCACAGGCCGCCCTTCGGCCCGAGTCGATGCGTCCGTTCCGGCTGCGAATGGCCACGCTGCATCGGCAGACAGAGGCACGCCAGCGCGCCTGCGCGCGGCTCTATCACCTGTACATCCTGCGACTGCTGCGCTGGCGCGCCGGTGGACAGCCGGCGCAGCGGCCCGTTTTCATGGCCGTGGTCGCCGACCAGCTGCACATGGACAGCGCGGCCGTCGTCATCTTCGACGACAAGCGGCACGAGTTGCTCACGGCAGTATCCGACGACACGGCGCGGGCGGCACACGAAGCGGAGTCGGTGCTCGGCGACGGCCCTACCCTCGATATCGCCGCCGGAACCGACCGAGTGCTCGCCACCGGCGCGGAGGTGACCCGGTCCTGGCCCCAGTTCGGCCGGGTCGCAGATGATCTGGGCATTCACACGGTGCTGGCGGTGCCCCTGCGGGTCGTGTCACGCCGGCTCGGCGCATTGTGCGGCTACTCCCGCCGGTCCAGTACGAACGACGACGCGCTCACCCGCGCGGCCCGGGTGGCGGACACACTGTCCAGCACCGTTCTGCTCGCCGAGCAGAACGACTCGAACGAACTCGTGCTGCGCGGCACCCTGTTCGACGACGCGGACTACCCGAGTATCGTCAACCAGGCGACCGGTGTGGTCGCGGCGCAGCACGGCCATGACCTGGATACGGCGCTGGCGCTACTGCGAGCCCGTGCGTTCGCCGAGGGAGTCTCATTGTCGGAGCTGGCGCACAGGGTGCTGGAACGCTGCCGATCGCGGTGACCGAGTACTCTCTGGACCGATCACGGGTGGGGCTAGGCTGACCGTATGGCGGATACCGCCCCGACCGGCGACCGGTCCACTTCCGGCGCGACTGCCCGTGATCGAGTCGAACGACTGCGGTGCCTCGCCGATCTGGCTCGGGAACGGGCGGAGGCGTCGCGGTCCACTGTGACCGACCTGCTGGTGCGAGAGCGGGCGGCGATGCAGCAGCACCGGGTCGATACCGAGGTCAGCGCGACCGAGCGGTTGCTCGATACCCTGGCTGTCCCAGGCCGGACACGGTATCCGGGCATGGAGGCACTCGACCCCTACTTCTTGGCATCCACCGGCCGTGCGCGACTGCTCAATGTGCTGCTGGACACTGCCGTCGCCGGTTCGTCGGCGGATATGGGGAACGTGCAGCTGTTCGATCCCGCCCGGAGCGAGTTGCGGATCGCGGCGTGCCGGGGCTTCGATCAGCCCTTCCCCACCCTCTTGGAGTCGGTGGTCGCGGGGGGCACGGCGGCGACCGCGGCCGTGATCCGCGCGGAGGCGGTATTGGTGCACGATATCGCGCACAGCCAGGTCTTCGACGAATCCAGCCGGACGGTGCTGCTCGACGCGCACGCCTACGCTGTGCTGTCACTTCCCATGATAACGACGAGCGGGCGCATCGTCGGAGTGCTGTCGTGCCACTACGAGTCGGCGAATACGTCAATGGAGCATGACGAATTACTGTTCGCGCTGCTGGCCGACGCGGGCGCCAGATCCTTGCAGTGGCAGGACCGACGTCCCGCGGACAGTAGGTTCCACGCGCGTGTAGCCGACCTCAATCCGCTCGATTAGCAATGCAGCACAAGGTATTTCCAGGCTGCGAACACGAGTTGAACTATTTTCCTACGTAGTTGGCCCCCAGGTCTATGAATTGTATTTGTTTGCAACGTTTTATCCGGTCATATACTCCGAACCAACCGACCCGTTCCGCTACGAGTACACGGGCCCGGAGCCGACCGATTCCGGTCCCGCGGCACGCCATCGCGCGTATAGTTCTTCTCACGTTTCCCCGAGTCCCGAAGCGCGGCTCTGGATCCTTGCCAACCCTTGGAAGGCCAGATGTCCGGCATCGCTCGCACTCTCCGTGTTCCGCTCCCGACCATCGGGTATCGCGACATGTCCCAACCCGCCCCGACGGCCTTCCTGCCGGCGTGTCGATGTGCGCGAGATGCCACGCGGGAAGATGCGACCCGCAGCGGTCGGCGACACACGTGAGATTCACCCGGTACAGGAGGTTCATCATGCCATTCGCCGATCGCCGCGATGCGGGCCGCCGACTCGTCGAACGTCTCCGGGCCTTTCGGGGACCGGACATCCTTGTCCTCGGCATGCCGCCGGACGGTGTCGTCATCGCCGACGAGATCGCCACCGCACTCGGGGTGCCGCATGGCGTCCTCATGATGCACGACGCCCACGCCGCTGTCGCGGGAACATCGGCGAGACCGCTACGGGGCCGCACCGTGGTGCTGGTACGGGATGCGTTCCACGTCGACGACGTGGCCGACGTGCGGGCCGCGGTACGTGCCGTGTACCACGGCGGCGCGCTCCGCGTCGTGGTGGCCGCACCCGTCGCCGAGTACCGTGCGGTAGGTCGGCTCGCCGACGCGGCCGACAAGATCGTATGTCTGAGCATGCCGGACGTCCTCGGCGATATCGATCAGTGGTATGGACACGCCCGGACGCACGGGCACGCGGATGCGCGACAATACGCCCACGATGACGCCGGGAGCGGGACCGGAGGGTTTCGCGGGATGACGGCGCGCATATTTCCTCGGCCGATCACCCGCGTGGCCCCGACACGTGCGCAAGCCTGATACACGCGGGGAGCACGGGCTCATGTCCCGCCCCGAGCGGGTATCAACTTCTGTTTCACATTTCCGTGGTCGACGCGCATACTACGTCCGTGGGGCGTGGGAAACCGACGAACAGATGCAATCCGAACTCGCGGTAGGACTGTCCGAGCTGACCGCGGCGCTGCTGTCCACATCGGATATCGAGGGATCGCTGTACGGCTCGGCCGAGGCGATCTCCCGAATGCTGCCCGGTCAACCCATGACGGCGATCAGCATCGCACGTACCGGCCGTGCACCGCTGACAGCCGCTAGTTGCGTCCGGGCGCGAGCGGCCGATGCGATCCAATACCACCTCGGATGCGGACCCGGCCTGGAGGCCATCGAAACGAGGCAGCCGATCAAGGTGGTCGATGCCGCCGGAGAACACCGCTGGGGCGAGTACCCCACGCAGGTCCTGGCACATGGTGTCCGATCGATCCACTCCGAGCCCATGGCCATCACGCCCGACGATGTCGGTATCCTGAACCTGTACTCGGCCCAGCCCCACGAGTTCGACCACCCGGTGACCGAGGCGATCACGCTGACCGCCGCTCATACCGGAGTCCTGCTGTCGGCGGTGCTCGCAACCGCGCGCCAAGCCGCGCTGACCGATCAATTGCTCGACGCGCTGGCCTCCCGCTCGGTCATCGACCAGGCTTTGGGCATCGTGATGGGACGGCGGCACTGCGGCCGCGAAGAGGCCTTCGCCGTGCTGCGCGAGACCTCACAGCACCGCAATATCAAACTCGCCGTGGTGGCCGCTCGACTCATCCACACGGTGACCGGAAGCTGGCCCGAGGAACCACATTTCGGAGCTGAGGACACCCGGCGCGCCCCTCGGCGATATCCGGGGCACAACTAGACAATTTGTGTAGCTGAAGAGGCTTTTGTTGTCATGGTGAGGCGGTAGTGCTTGCCTGGAGGCATGTTCACCGAAGCTCAGCTGTACTCGCCGGTGACCACGGGCGCCGACGGTGATGTGACGGTGCATCTGAGCGACGAGCATCCCGGCGTGCACGATCCGGAGTATCGGGCCCGCCGCAATGCCATTGCCGCCCTCGCACTGTCGTATCGCCCCGGGGAGCCGGTGCCCCACGTCGACTACACCGGCGAGGAACAGGAGGTCTGGCGGATCGTCTCCGCCGAGCTGGCCCGCAAACGCCGCCGCTACGCCTGTGCGGAGGTGCGGGCGGCCGCCGAGCGGCTGGCGCTGCCCGCCGACCGCATTCCCCAACTCGACGAGGTGTCCGCGGCCCTGACCCCGCTCACCGGCTTCCGCTACGTGCCCGCGGCCGGGCTGGTGCCGCTGCGGGAGTTCTTCGGTTCCTTCGCGGACCGGATCTTCCACTCCACGCAGTACATTCGCCATCACAGCGCGCCGCTGTACACCCCGGAGCCGGATGCGGTGCACGAAATCCTGGGCCACGCCAATCAATTGGCGAGCCCGCGCTTCGCCGCCATCTACTCCGAGGTGGGCGCGGCGGTGGCCCGGTTGGAGACCGACACCGCGCTGAAATTCCTGGCCGATGTCTTCTGGTTCTCCATGGAGTTCGGCGTGGTCCGCGAGGAGGGCGAGGTCCGTTGCTACGGTGCCGGATTGCTGTCCTCGTACGGCGAGATCGAAGAGTTCCGCGCCGCCGAGCTGCGGCCGTTGGACATCGCCCAGATGGGCACCATCAGCTACGACATCACGCATTACCAGCCGGTGCTGTACTGCGCCGAGTCCGTGGCCGAGATCGAGGACGTGGTGGGCGGCTTTTTCGCCGAGATGGACGACGAGTCGCCGCTCAGAGTGGCATCCCGGCCGACAGGAAGTCGATGATCCCGGCGACGGCCGCGAGATCGAACGGGTCGCGGTCGGGGTCCATCAGTACCGCCTCGGCGGCTCCGATCAGCGCCCCGGCCAGGGCGCGCACCTCGACGTCGCGGGCATCGCGGCCGACCCGTTCGGCGACCATCCCAGCGATGAGGTCGACATTGCGGTCCATCTCCCGGGCCAGCGCGCCGCGCAGTTCCGGGACGCTGCGCACCAGATCCGCGCGCTCACGCTCGAACGCGAACTGACTCGGGTCGAGTGCGGCGACAGCCTCCAGCATGGCCCGTTTGATGGCTTCCAGCGCGGGCAGTTCCCGCGGCTGCTCCCGGTATTTCGCGATCAGGATCGGGTCGAGGTCGTCCGCCAGCACCAGTTGTTCCTTGGACGGGAAATAGCGGAAGAAGGTGCTGGGCGACACCTCGGCCGCCTCGGCGATCTGCTCCACGGTGGTCGCGGCATAGCCCTGCTCGCGGAACAGTCGAAAAGCCTCGACGCGGATGGCCCGGCGGGTGCGCTCCTTCTTCCGCTCACGCAGCGACCCGCCGGACCGCCCGGCGGCTCGGCGGGTCTCGGGCTTCGACTCAACCGACATGCAGTGATTGTCCCGTATCGGCCGCGCGCGTCCGACCTCCGGCTCGCGGCCCGGTGGTCAGCGCCGCGAGCCCGGCCGCGGCCAGACAGATCGCCGCGCATACCCACAGCATGGCGCTCATACCGCCGACGAAGGCGGTCCGCACCGTGTGCAGCGCGCCGTCGCCGAGCTGATCTGCCACCGCCACACCGGAATTCACGCTGTCGCTGATCGGCGCGCGATCCAGGTCGCCGAGTCCGGCGCGGTAGGCGGTGGACAGTACCGTGCCGAGTACGGCGATGCCGATGGTGCCGCCCGCCTGACGCAGCGCCTGTAGCAATGCCGAGCCGGAACCGGCGCGCTCGGCCGAGAGATCGTCGATGGCCAGCCCCATAGCGGCGGGCATGACGAAACCCATGCCGATACCGAGCAGTGTCAGGGAGGTGGCCGCGACTGGATAGCCGCTGTCCACCGTGATGAATGCGCCCAGGGCGAGCCCTCCGGCGAGCAGCGCGAATCCGGAGGTGAGCACCACGCGCGGTCCGGCCGCGGGCAGGAGTCGGTCGGTCACCCGGGTGCCGATGAGCAGACCCGCGATGAGCGGCAGCAGCCGCAGCCCGCTGCCGAGCGCATCCGCGTCCAGCACGGCCTGGAAGTACTGCGGCATGGTGAAGAACAGGCCGAACATGGCGAATTGCACCAGGACCATGTACACGGTGCCCCAGCGGAATCCGCGCGCCCGGAACAGTTCCGGATCGATCAGCGGATGGGTGGTCCGCCGCTGCCACAGCGCGAACGCCGCCAGCAGCGCCACCCCGGCGGCGATGCAGGCCCAGGCGATGCCGTCGCCCCAGCCCTCGTCGCCGCAGCGGATGAAGCCGTAGGTGAGACCGAGCATGCCGAGCACCGACAGTGCCACACCCGGCAGGTCCATGCGGACCACAGTGTCGCCGCGGGATTCCGGCAGCAGCAGCGGCACCGCGATCGCGCCCACGATCACCAGCGGCACATTGATCAGGAACACCGAGCCCCACCAGTAGTGCTGGAGCAGCCAGCCGCCCACGATGGGGCCGAGCGGCAGGCCGATGGCGGTGGCGGTGATCCAGATGGTCAGGGCGCGCTGCCGCTCGTCGGGGTCTGGGAACAGGCCGGGCAGGGCCGCCATGGACAGCGGCATCATGGCCGCCGCACCGACCCCGAGCGCGGCGCGGGCGGCGATGAGCTGGCCGGAGGTGGCCGCGAAGGCGCACGCCACCGAGGCGACGCCGAACAGCAGCAAGGCGCCGAGCAGGAACCTGCGGCGGCCGTAGCGGTCGCCCAGCGCACCGGCGGGCAGCATGAGCGCGGCCAGCGCGAGGGTGTAGGCGCTGGTGAACCACTGCAGCGCGGCGGTGTCGGCGTGCAGGTCGACGGCCACGGTGGGTAGCGCCACGGTCAGCACGGTGACATCGAGTCCGATGGTGAGCATGGCCACCGAGAGCGCGCCGAGGGCCAGCCAGCGGCGGGTGTCCGCAGCCTTCATGACAGCTCCGATCATTTGCTAGTTACTATATTTTGAAAGCGTCTATCATTTACTAGTCGCTGTCAATAGCTGTCACGTCGGTCGCGTTCGACGCGACGCCGCCCGCGTTCGCTGTTAGGTTCAACCGGTCCGAAACGAGATCGACTGACCCACATCGGGTCTGGACACAAGAGGCACGAAATGACGGTTGATACAACAGAATCCGAAGCCACCGAGACCCCACTCCACCTCCAGGGCCGCGACGCCGTGATCGCCGCTGCGGCAGCGGAGGATTGGCGCGCGGAGGCTCCGGACTACCACCTGAGCAAGGAGGTCATGCCCAAGGAGCGCACCACCGACCACGCCCCCGGTTCGCTGGAGGCCATCGTCGAGGAGCTGGTGAAGGTCTTCGAAATGGAGGTGTCGCACAAGAAGGACCCGGCCACCTGGGTCTCCCTGGTCGCCGAGCACTACCGCGGCCGGGTCAACGGCGGTCCCTGGCAGAACGCCGAAGAGTTCGCCCGCATCGGCAGCTACAACATCCTGATCGGCGACAACCCCTACTACCCGGCGGGCGAGGACTTCGAATCCTCGCACCACATCTTCCACACCGCCTTCCCGGGCGGTTTCTTCTGGGAGGTGCTCGAGGTACTGGCGGGCCCACCCACCGTCACCTTCAAGTGGCGGCACTGGGGCCGCTACACCGGTGCGTACCAGGGCCACGAGCCCACCGGTGAGCTCATCGAGATGACCGGCATCACCATCGCCAAGGTCAGCGAGGATCTGCGCATTCTCGAACTCGAGCACTTCTACGACAACAACAAGCTGCTCGGCCCGCTCGCGCACGGCTGCCCCGTGCACAAGAGCACCGAATAGCACTCTCCCCCAAGCGGTTACCGCCGCTGCGCCGATACACGGGCTCGTCACCCGGATTCGGCGACCACTCCGGGGGGAGATCTTCGAGCGTCGTCGGCCTCCGCGCGGTCGGCGACGCGCCGGAATACGGTGCGCGCGACCGCATCGCGGCAGCTCCCGTCCGTACGGTCGGCACCGGGCCCGCACACCGTCCGGCCGGATATGGGACCGACGGTTCCCGGCACATGCGGTGGACCGCGAATCGGCCACCGTTAAGCTCATCCACGATGAGTATTCGCCGCGGGCCAGCACCCCACGACTACGCCACCGAACCCGCCCGGCACCTCGCGGGCGGATGCCGGGGCATTCGGACCGGCCGGTTCGCGGCGCTGCGCGCACCACTGCTCGCAGTCGTCCTCATCGCCTTGTCGGCGATCGGTCCCGCCACCGCGCAACCGCCCGCCGCCGATCCGACCACCACGGCACCGTTCACCACCCCCAATACCGACGCCTGCCCGAACAAGACGCAGCCGCCACCACCGGTCGACACCTCGGAGGTGCCCGCCCCCGGCCAGCCCACGCCCACCCCGCTGCCGATTCCGGCGAAACCCGTTGGTGGCGACCAGCTCGGCGGCTGCGGCCTGGTGCTGCCCGAGGGCGCGCCGACGGTGCCGGAGGACATCTCCGCCACCGCGTGGGTGGTATCGGACCTCGATACCGGCGCGGTGCTCGCCGCCAAGGATCCGCACGGCCGCTACCGGCCCGCCTCCACCATCAAGGTGCTGCTGGCCGCCGTGGCGCTGCGCACCCTCGATCTCGACCGGGTGGTGATCGGCACCCAGGAGGACGCGAATGTGGAGGGCACCCGGGTCGGCATCGGGCCGGGTGGCCGCTACACCAATCGGCAACTGTTCCAGGCGCTCATCATGGCCTCGGGCAATGACGCCGCGCACGCCATCGCCGCGCAACTCGGCGGCGACGAGGCCGCGGTGGCGAAGATGAACGCGCGAGCGAAACAGCTGCGCGCCCTGGACACTCGCGCCGCCACCCCGTCGGGTCTGGACGGTCCGGGCATGAGCACCTCGGCCTACGACCTGGCGGTGCTGTTCCGCGATGCCATGGAGATCCCGCTGTTCGCCGAACTGATTCGCACCGAACAGGTGGACTTTCCGGGCTTTCCGGCGAATCCGCTGGTGCCCGGCGACGAGGACCATCCCGGCTTCGCCATCGGAAACGACAACCACCTGCTCTTCAACTACGAGGGCGCGCTGGGCGGCAAGACCGGTTTCACCGACGATGCCCGGCAGACGTTCGTGGCCGCCGCCGAACGGGGCGGCCGCCGACTGGTGGTGACCCTGTTGCAGGCCGAGGTGCGTCCACTGCGGCCGTGGGAACAGGCGGCCCGGCTGCTGGACTACGGTTTCGCCCTGCCGGACGGGGCGACCATCGGATCACTGGCGGATGTCGGGTCCGAACGTACCGAGAGCACCGATTCCGCTGTGGCCGTGGCGAGTCCACCACTGGACGACGCCGGGGCGCTGTCGCCACGCGGCCGAGATCACGACAATCTGCGGGTCACCCTCATGGTCGGCGGCACCATCCTGGTGCTCGTGCTACTGGCCGGGGCGCGCCGCATCAGCCGCCGTCGCTACTGAAACCGCCCGCCACCGGGTACCGATCGATCGGGGCGGGGAGCTTCATCGTCGGCGGCGCAGCGTCGACAGCAGCCCGGCGGCAAGGGCTCCCGCGCCGAACAGGGCCGCCCCCGCCCCGGCGGTGAGCCCCGGACCGCTCACCCGCGGTTCGATGACCGCCGGTCCCGGCGCCGGGATATCCGCCGGGACGTCGTTTTCCGAGGCGGTGGCCGCCCACGCGGTGGCGAACAGGATGATGCGCGCGGTGATGTAGCTGAACACCATCAGGCCGAGGATCGGACCGAAGGCGACCCCGGCCGGACTGGTCGCCACCCGCTTGAGAACGAATGTGGCCAGCTGCTTGAAGATTTCGAAGGCGATGGCCGCCATGAGGGCCGCGCGGGCCGCACTACGCAGGGTCACCGCATGCCTGGGCATGCGGGCGATGATCCAGACGAACAGCGCCCAGGTGGCCAGTACCGCCAGCAGCAGCGACAGTGCGGTCAGCACGGCGGTCGCGCCCGGAACATGGTCGAGCCCCACAGTTTCGAGCAGTTCCCCCGCGAGTCCGCTGCCCGCCAGCACCGACAGGCCCAGCGACACCACCGAGGCGAGTCCGAGACCGACGAGAGCGAGCAGGTCGGACCCCTTGGTCACGAACCAGTTCCGCTCCTCGGCCTTCTGCTCCCACTGCTCGGTGAGCGCCGCGCGCAGATTCGCCACCCACCCCAGCCCGGAGTAGAGGCCCGCCGCCAAACCGATGATGCCGACCCCGGCGCGGGATTCGACGGCCTGGTCGATGAGGTCGTTGAGCTGCTCGCCCGCCGAGCCCGGAATGTTCTCGACGATCTTCTCCTGTATGTCGGTGAGCAGCTCGGGATTGTTGGCCAGTACGAAGCCCGCCACCGCGAAACCCACCATGAGCAGCGGAAACAGCGACAGCACAGTGAAATACGTAATGCCCGCCGCGTAATAGTCGCCGCGCTGCCGCTGATATCGGCCGCCCGCGCGCACCATATGGTCCAGCCACGGGCGGGCCTGGATCCACCCCTCGATTCGCGCTTTGACCTTGTCGAGCACCATTCACCTCCGCCACGGCCCCGCGCGGGTGCGGCGGATATCGGCGCTGCGCCGACCCGGCCGAATCAGCTCGGCCGAGCCAGGAAGCCGACCCGGTCGTACACCTGCGCGAGGGTCTTGCCGGCGACCTCACGCGCCCGCTCCGCGCCCGCGGCGAGAATGCGGTCGAGTTCGCCCTGGTCAGCCATATACTCTCCCACCTTCGCCTGGAAGGGAGTGACAAATTCGATCAGCGCGTCGGCGGTATCGGCCTTGAGATCGCCGTAGCCCTTACCCGCGTAATCCTGCTCGAGGGTGACGATCGGGGTCTCGGTGAGCGCGCTGAGAATGGCCAGCAGGTTCGAGACGCCGGGCTTGTGCTCGGGGTCGTAGCGGATCTCGCGTTCGGTGTCGGTGACGGCCGAGCGGATCTTCTTGGCCGAGACCTTGGGATCGTCGAGCAGGTTGATCAGCCCGGAATCGCTGGCGGCCGACTTGCTCATCTTCGAGGTCGGATCCTGCAGGTCGTAGATCTTGGCGGTGCCGGACACGATATGCGCCTCGGGCACCACGAAGGTCTTCTTGAACCGAGTGTTGAAGCGCTGCGCCAGATTTCGGGTGAGTTCCAGGTGCTGGCGCTGATCCTCGCCGACCGGCACCTGATGCGCGCGGTAGAGCAGGATGTCGGCGGCCATGAGCACCGGATAGGTGAACAGGCCCACGGTCGCGTTGTCCGCGCCCTGCTTGGCCGACTTGTCCTTGAACTGGGTCATCCGGCTGGCCTCGCCGAAACCGGTGATGCAGTTCAGCACCCAGGTCAGTTCGGCGTGCTCGGGCACGTGCGACTGCACGAACAGCGTCGACTTCTTGGGGTCGACGCCGACGGCGAGCAGCTGGGCAGCCGAGATCTTGGTGCGCTCGCGCAGTTGCTTGGGATCCTGCGTCACCGTGATGGCGTGCATATCCGGGATGAAGTAGAAGGCGTCGTAGTCCTCCTGCATGCCCACCCAATACTGCACCGCGCCAAGGTAGTTGCCGAGGTGGAAGGACCCGCTGGTCGGCTGGATCCCGGACAGGACCCGCTGCTTGCGATCGGGGGTGGGTGCAGGACTGGACATGCCCCGATCTTCCCATGCCGCGTCCAGCGGGATTTCGGGCCACCCCGCCCGGCCGCACGGGGCCGCCCGCACCGCCCGTCAGGCGCCGAGCCGCGCCGCCAGCGGACGCGGATCCACCCCCGGCATGCTGGGCCGACCGGAGTTCACCAGCTGCTGTTCCCGGCGGGTGAGCAGGCGATAGAGCGGGTGGCTGGGGCCGGAGAGGGGGCCGCGCAGCGGGGCGGGCACCAGCGGCGGGGCGATATGGGCGGTGCGAACGGCCCGGGTCAGGCCGCGGAAGGCGACCTCCTCGGGCAGGCCCCACCTCACCCCGTACATCTCCCGGATGCGGGGCGGCAGGCTGCCCTGCACGAGCAGCGAGAATCCCGACGCGGCGGACTGGAACGGCAGCGGCAGCGGGTAGGCGACCCGCTGCCCCATGAGATAGGAGCCGACCAGTTCGGCCTCGTCGGTGAGGTACAGCTCGTCGGAGGCCAGGTAGGCGTCGAAGGAGCGGCGGAACTCGCGGTAGCTGGCGGGGGCGGCCGAACGCGGCATGCCGAACAGTTCACCCCAGCGCACATAGTCCTGGTAGAGGCCCTCGCGCTCGGTGTCGGTCAGGCGGCGGACCAGCAGGTCGTGCATGACCTCGGCGGAGTCGAAGGTGAACGCCATGGTCATGTACATCAGGTGCGGGTCGCGGGCGGAGTAGCGGGACCCGGCCGGATGCTTGTCCCCCGCGGCCTCCGGCAGTGCGCCGCTCACCGGGGCGTGCCGTTTGCGGGTGAAGGCCAGGGCCCGGTCGGCCTCGGCCTTGCTGCCCAGGAAGACGGCCTCGAACAGGCGGCCGGTCAGGGCGAGCCGGGTGTAGGGGGTGGTCCGGTGCTGGGTGTTCTCGGCGGTGCCGACGTACAGCAGCGGATTGACCGCGCCGATCACCAGCGCTCGCTGGCCGTAGGTGAGTCCCACCGCCCGCTTGCGCATGACGCGGCGAATCATCGAATCGTCGGAGAAGTATCCGGGCTCGCGTGCGGGCATCGTTGCCTCCAGTCAGGGGGACGCACGTCCATCTGGCAAGAGCATCCCCCAGAATTACGATTCTGGCAAGGACCCCTGCCAAAAACGCGACCATGCCAGAATCGACTCGTGACCGGGCAGCGAACCTACGGTGGCGTCTCCGCGGAACAACGACGCGCGGGACGCCGGGCGGCCCTGCTCGCCGCCGCCCTGGACATCCTCGGCAGCGAGGGTCTGGAACGGCTCACCGTCGCCGGACTCTGCGCCCGCGCCGGACTCAACGAGCGCTACTACTACGAACAGTTCGACAGCCGCGACGCCGTACTCACCGCGCTGTTCGACGGCATCGCCGAGGAGTTGGCGGCGACGGTACTGCGCGCGTTGCTCACCGCTCCCGACGACACCCACGGCAAGGCGCACGCCGCCGTATCCGCCGGAATCGGCGTCCTCGCCGACGACCCGCGCAAGACCCGGGTGGCGCTGCTGGTCAGCGCGGCCACCCCGGAACTGCGCTCCCGCACCCTGCACACCATCCGCACCTTCGCGAACCTGGTCGCCGCCGAGGGCATCGACTTCTACGGCCTCACCGAGGCCGACCCCGACCCGGCCATCGCCTTCCGCGCCACCTACCTGGTCGGCGGCCTGGTGCAGATCCTGGCCAGCTGGGTCGAAGGCGACCTCGCCATGACCCGCGACGAACTCATCGACCAGACCACCGACGTGTTCGTGCTGCTGGCCGAGGACCTGGCGCAGCGGCTGCGCTGAACCTCGGTGCGGCTCTCGAGTACGCGAATCTCGACGACGCCGGCGCGATCTACGCGGTGCAGGTGTGAGAGAGCACGGCTGCCTTCGACGCGCATATGGAGGACGCCGCCCAGTCCGGGATGCACGAGGCGACCAAGGTGTTGCGCGCCCCCAGGACCACGGTTTTGACCACCATCGATTGATCGATCGCACGCCACGGCTTTCCTGCACGCCGATCGGATCCGCGCGGAGGTGACGGTGACCGGGCAACGGACGGGGTCACCACTGACCCGGTCGGCGGCAAAGCTGCCCGGTTCGCCGGAGTCAGTCGGCTTCCCGCGTATCGAATACCAGCGACGCCGTCGCGGAGGCGGGCGGCACGGCACCCTGCAACACCACACGGAAGACCACCCCGCGCCGCGCCCAGTAGTCCGCCGCGTCGGTCATGGCCGAGTCGAACCAGGACCGCTGCTCGGGTGCGTCGGCGAGCAGTTGGTCCGCGTCGCGCACGGCGATCACATAGCCCCGCGCGGGGCCGAGGCGGTCGTCCAGGTCGCGCAGGCTGTCGTCGAAGGCGTCGCGATTGCCGCCGAAGTAGTACGGGAACTGCAAGGCGGCGGCGAACTCGTCGAGCACACCCGCCACCGTGCGCATACTGCGCCCGCGCACCTCGCGCACCACATAGCCGTCCGGCACCGCGTAGCGGACACCGCCGAACTCGGGGGCGCTCACGTCGAGTGCGCCGAGCACGGGCGTGGGTGCTACCGGGTCGGTCCGGTCGGTCGGCCGCACGGGAGCGGCCGGACCCGGCACGCCCGACTCATCAGCCCCGTTCCCTCCC
Organism: Nocardia sp. CC201C; assembly: GCF_030010695.1. Taxonomy (NCBI): domain Bacteria; kingdom Bacillati; phylum Actinomycetota; class Actinomycetes; order Mycobacteriales; family Nocardiaceae; genus Nocardia; species Nocardia sp. CC201C. The sequence continues at coordinate 10,747 of NZ_JASCXP010000005.1, read as the reverse complement.
ACGCCACGTCGCTCCCGCGGATCCTGGGCGCGTGCATCCGTCCGCCCCGCCCGGTTCCGCTCGACCGCGCCCGTTCCCTCGGCCGTTTCGGCTCGCTCGGCCCCTGCCACAGCCGATGCGGCCGCATCCGGGCCTGATCCGGCCGCGCTCGACGCCCCGGGCGTATCACCGGCCGATTCCGTCCGGCCCGTGTCCGGGACAGCGTCGGTGACCCCGGATTTCGGGTGCGGGGCGGCCGATTCCGTGCGGACAGCGTCGGCGGACAGGAACTGGGACAGCGAGATCGGCTGGGGCATCAGCGCATCCTCGTGAAGGTGTCGTAGTGGTCGCCGGTGTAGTAGGCGGAGCCGTCGCTGCCGGTGACGATGCGTTCGGCGTCGCGGCCCCGGCCCCGCTGCTTGGGGTTCACGTCCCATTCGCGGTAGGTGATCGGATTGCCCGCGGCGTCCTTGCTCGGCAGGGCTCGGGAGCGGTTGAAATACCGGTCGCCGCCGTGGGTTCCGGGAGCGTCGGCGGAGTCCGGCCAGCGGCCCGCGTCGATCTCGACGAGGGTGCGGTAGGCGCGGTCGGGGACGCCCGGGACCCGGCTGAGCGCGGCCGCCGTCGTCGGGGTTCCGCGATTTCCGTTGGCGGGGCCGGGTTTCGGCGCGGTGCTCGCTATCCCGGCGTCCCGATCGGCCGCGGTGGTCGAGGTGGCCGCTGGGCGATTTCCGCTGGGCGAGGCCGCCTCTCGGCCGGAGTCGCCGCCACGCGAGCCGAGCACCGCCACCGCCAGCGCCACCAGGGCGACGCCCAGCAACAGCCAGGCGCGCAGCCGCGGCGACACCGTCACCGGTACTGCACCGTGACGGGAGCGTGGTCGGACCAGCGCAGCGCATAGGTCGGAGCCTTCTCCACCACGGCCTGCTTGGCGCGCACGGCGATCTCGCCACGAGCCAGGTGATAGTCGATGCGCCAGCCAGCGTCATTGTCGTAGGCGCGGCCGCGGTAGGACCACCAACTGTAGGGTCCGGGCTCGCCCGGATGCAGTTCGCGCACCACGTCCACGTATCCGGCGGCCAGCATGCTCGACACCCAGGCCCGCTCCCCCGGCAGGAATCCGGCGTTCTTGACGTTGCCCTTCCAGTTCTTGATGTCGAGTTCGGTGTGGCCGATATTCCAGTCACCGCAGATGACGAAATCGCCGGTGTGCGCCAGCATGCGCGCGCCCACCGCGTCCAGGAAGCGGTACTTCTCGTCCTGCATGGGCGTATCCGCCTCGCCGGTGTGGACGTACACGCTCGCCACGGTCAGCTCATCGAAGTCGACCTCGATATAGCGGCCGGTGGCACCGAATTCGGTACTGGGAACCCAGGTTCCGTTGTCGTCGTGGCCGATGCCGACGCGCACCGCGCGGGGCTCGCGCCGCGACAGCACACCCACGCCCGCCCGTCCCTTCACGCCCGGTTCGGCGTGGCTCAGGAACCATCCGGCATCCAGGGCCGGAGCCAGCGCCTTACGCGTCTGCTCCTCGGTTGCCCGCGTCTCCTGCAGGCAGATGACGTCGGCCTCGGTGACGTCCAGCCACTCGAGCATCCCCTTCCCGGTCTTGCCGGTGGCCGCGCGGATCCCGTTGACGTTGATCGTAGAGATGATGGTGGGCACGGTACGACCGTACAATGCGGCTATCCCACTCTTCTCGTGGACATCGAGGTCCAGGAAGGGGTGATGACGATGACGTCAGGCACCACCGCGCCCACCACCCCGCTCGCGCCGATGAGAGCCCTCCACATGGGTTCCGGCGAACCGCTGCTCCTGCTGCACGGCTTCATGCTCTCCCCGCACTGCTGGGAACAGGTGGCGCAGCGGATGGCCAACCACTGCGAGGTCTTCGCCCCCGCCTTCACCGGGCATTGGGGCGGACCGGATTTCGAGGGCTGGTACCTGGACGTCAGCGCCCTCGCCGATCGCATCGAGGATCAACTCGACGAGATGGGCTGGCGCTCCTGCCATATAGCCGGGAATTCGCTGGGCGGCTGGGTGGGCTTCGAGTTGGCCCGCCGCGGCCGGGCGCGCACGCTCACCGCCATCGCCCCGGCGGGCGGCTGGCAAACCCCGTCCAGCCTGCAGATCCGGGTGGGCATGAAATTCCTGTCGCTGGTACCGGTGGTGGAGATCGGCAAGCGCCTGCCCGAGGCGGTCGCGTTCAGCGCGCCGATCCGCCAGCTCGTCGCGGCCCTGCTCACCAAGAACTTCTCGGCCGCGCACCGGCGCGGCGTGGAGGCGGCCATCACCTCGGCCCTGAACTGCAAGGCCATGATCCCCATGCTGGTCAGCGGCCTGCGCGCACCCTGCCTCGAGCATCTGGGCGATCTGCCCACCCCGGTGCGGCTGCTGATGTGCGAGCACGACCACATCATTCCGAACCGGGTCTACGCCCGCCGCTTCCTGAAGGAACTGCCCGACACCGCGGACCGCATCATGATCCACGGCGTCGGACACGTCCCCATGCTGGAGGCCCCGGACCGGATCGCGACCCTCATCGCCGAGCACGTCTACGCCAGCCGCACCCGCCTGCGCGCGGTGTGAGCTGATCGAATTCGTTCGGTGATCCGGATCGTCGAGCCGCACCCGCCCGCGGGCGGTGTGAGCACGACCGAGATGATCGGCCGCGCCGGCGGTCCGCACGCGCGGGAAGGCCGCGCCCGCCTGCGCACGGTGGAATCACCGCCGGGACGGTCGCCGCCCACGGCCGGGATCCCGGCCGTACCGCGAGCCGCCGCGTGGGCGACGGTCGCCCGATTCAGTTCTCGCCGCGGGCGCGCTGTTCGTAGGCGCGCCGCGCGTCCTGGTCGACCTCGTCGGTGAACACGTGATCGAGCCCGAACGAGCGCGCCAGGAATTCGTTGGCCACCCGCGGCAGGAAGTACTGGAGGTGGACGAGCGCACCCGCGACGCGGGTCACCGACACGCGGTGGCGTGGCTTGGCGATGAGTCCGGCGACCGCGTCGGCGATGTCCTTCGGCTCGGCGTTGCGCAGCCCCTTGGCTCCCTCGGTACCGGCGATGAGTTCGGTATTGGTGAAGGTCGGGGCGACGGCGGAGAAATGCACGCCGGAGTCGCGGTGCTCGAGCCGCAGCGCCTCGGTGAGCTGGAGCACCGCGGCCTTGCTGGCGCAGTAGGTGGCCAGCCCCGGGGTCGGCGCTTCGCCCGCCAACGAGGCGATATTGATGATGTGGCCGCGTCCGCGCGGCAGCATGCGCTGCGCGGCCAGTTTGCTGCCCAGCACCACGCCGTACACATTGATGTCGAGGATGCGCCGGGTGACCCGGTCGGGTTCGTCGGCGAAGCGGCCCGCGGGCATGATCCCGGCATTGTTGACCAGCACGTCGAGCGGCCCCAACCGCCGCTCGACCTCGTCCAGGAAGGCCGCGAAGCTGTCGGGATCGGTGACGTCGAGCTTCCCGTAGACCTCCAGCCCCAGATCCGCGCCCGCCTCCTTGACCTTGGCCTCGTCCACATCGCCGATGGCCACCAGCGCCCCGAGATCCCGCAGGGCGCGCGCGGTCGCGAAACCGATGCCGCGCGCCCCTCCCGTGATCACCACGACCTTGCCCGCGATTGTCGCCGCCGTACTCATCTCGCCTCCAAGTCGGCATCGGCCGGAACACCGGCCGGGTCACTATTTCGATGATTCATCGCCCCACCGCAATCCCGCACGGATTCGGGCGAATCGCCGGGTACCCGAGAGCACCGAGCCGCGATACCGCGCTGGACGGGCTCGGGCGATCATCCGGCCCGCTTCCCCGCGTGCGCCCGGTCCACGCGCACGGCGCCGGCCCGCCGACCACGAGTGCGTGTATACGCACCCCGCGAGCACCGGCGCCGCCCGCCGTGCGCGGGCGGCTCCGGGCGTGACCGCTACTGCGCGAGCAGCCCCTTGGCCACGTGGGTCACCTGGATCTCGTTGCTACCGGCGTAGATCATGAGCGACTTGGCGTCGCGGGCCAGCTGTTCCACCCGGTACTCGGTCATGTAGCCGTTGCCGCCGAACAACTGCACCGCCTCCATGGCCACCTCGGTGGCGGCCTCCGAGGCGTACAGCTTCATGGCCGAGGCTTCCGCCAGGGTGGGCTGCTTTCCGGCCCGGCCCCGCTCCAGCGCGCTGAACACCATGTTCTGCACATTGATTCGCGCCACCTCCATCTTGGCCAGCTTGAGTTGCACCAGCTGGAAGCGGCCGATCTCCTGGCCCCACAGCTTGCGGTTCTTGGCGTAATCGATACAGAGGCGGTGACATTCGTTGATGATGCCCAGCGCCATGAAGGCCACGCCGACCCGCTCGGCGGTGAAACTCGAACGGGCGCTGTCGCGTCCGTCGCCGCCCTTGTGCTCCTCGGTCTCCCCGAGCAGACGATCCTTGGTGAGCCGCACATTGTCGAAGAAGAGTTCACCGGTCGGTGAGGAGTGCAGGCCCATCTTCTTGAACGGCTTGCCCTGGGTGAAGCCCTCCATGCCCTTGTCCAGCACGAAGGTCAGCACCTTGCGATCCCGCTTTTCCGCGCCGTCGCCCTCGTCGAGCTTGGCGTAGACCACCACCACGTCGGCGTACGGACCATTGGTGATGAAGGTCTTCTGCCCGTTGAGGATGTAATCCTCGCCGTCGCGCTTGACGTAGGTCTTCATCCCGCCGAACGCATCGGAACCCGAATCCGGTTCGGTGATCGCCCAGGCCGCGACCTTCTTCATGGTCACGATATCGGGCAGCCACCGCTCCTTCTGGGCGAGCGTGCCGCGCGACATGATGGTGGTGGCCCCGAGACCGATGGACACGCCCATGGCGCTCACCAAACCCATGCAGACACCGGACAGTTCGCCGATGAGCACGGCCATCAGCGATTCCTGACCGCCGAACGGGCTACCACCGCCGGAGTCCTGCTTCGGCCTCTCCGGCAGCGGCTCCCCCGCGGCCAGCGCCTCCTCCTTCACCCGCTGCTTGGCCAGCATCTTGGCGACCATCTCACCGGTCATGACGTCGATGCCGAACTCGCTGAACAGCTTTCGGATGACCGGGTAGGGGGACATCTCGCCGCTGTCCAGGGCGTCCAGGTTGGGGCGGACCTCCTTGTCGATGAACGCGCGGACCGCGCCGCGGATCATCTCGTCGGTCTCGGACCACTCGAACATCGTTGTTCTCCTCGATCTTTCGAAGATCTGTGGGGTCAATAGAGGTCAGGGTAGGCGGTTGGCGATATCGTCGAGGGTCCACGGACCTTCGGTCTCGATGGTCTTCACGTCGTGCCAGCCCGCCAGTTCGGAGATGGCGCCGCCCTGCACCGCGAACACCTTGCCGGTGATCGGGCACTTCTCGGTGGCCAGGTAGGCCACCAGCGGGGAGATGTTGGCGGGACTGAAGGCGTCGAATCCCCCCTCCTCCACCGCATCCGCCTCGGCCGCCATCATCGCGCCCATGCCCGGCGTGGCCAGGGTGAGGCGGGTGCGGGCGATCGGGGCGATGGCGTTCACGCGCACGCCGTAGCGGGCCAGCTCATCGGCGGCCACCAGGGTGAGCGCGGCGATACCCGCCTTGGCCGCACCGTAATTCGCCTGACCGGCGTTCGGGACGGTGGTGCCCGACGCCGAGGCGGTGTTGACGACCGCGGCATTGGGCTGGTTGCCCGCCTTGGACTGGTCCTTCCAGTACGCGGCGGCGTGCCGCAGTACCGCCGCGTGCCCCTTGAGGTGCACGGCGATGACCGCGTCCCACTGCGCTTCGTCCATGCCCGCGATGAAGCCGTCGCGCAGGATGCCCGCGTTGTTCACCACCACATCGAGGCGGCCGAACTCGGACACGGCCTGGTCCACCAGGCTTCTCGAGCCCTGCCAGTCGGCGATGTTGTCGGTGTTCGCTACCGCTCGCCCCCCTGCGGCGACGATCTCGTTCACGACCTCCTGCGCCGGGCCGGCGTCGGAGCCCTCACCGGCATTGCTGCCGCCCAGGTCGTTCACGACGACGGCCGCGCCCTCACGCGCGAACAGCAGCGCGTGCTCCCGGCCGATGCCGCGACCGGCGCCGGTGATGACGGCCACCCGGCCCTCGAGTGCACCCATGGAAACTCTCCTTCGAAATGTCTGTGGCTGGGCGGTTTTCAGTCGGCGATGACGGCCACGCCGTCGGTCAGCACCAGATCGTCACCGCGTGCGGTCACGAAGGCATAGGTGGTGCGCCCGTCCGCGCTGCCGGTCCGCCAGATCCGGGTCTCCAGGTCGTCGTTGGGGAAGACCATCTTCGAGAAGCGCACCGCGAACCGCCGCAGCCGGTGCACATCGGAGTCCGCCACCGCGGTGAGCACGCCCCAGGACGACATGGCCATGGTGCACAGGCCGTGCGCGATGATGCCGGGCAGTCCGGCGTCCTTGGCCACCTGCTCGTCCAGGTGGATCGGCACCGGATCACCGGAGGCCGGTGAGTAGCGGTAGGTCTGGTCGGCGTCCACGTGCGCGGACACCGTCGCCAGCGGATCCCGTTCCGCCAGCGCCGGATCGAACTTGTGCGCCGGAGCGGTGTCGCCCACGCGCGGCCCGGCGTCGAGATTGCGGAAGAACGCGGTCAGATACTGCTCGTTGACCAGTTCCCCGTCCTCGGCGCGGCATTCGATGAGCACGGTGATGGTGGAGCCGTTGTCGCGGCCCTCGTAGCCGATGACCTTGGCCCGCGACCGCAACCTGTCGCCGGGACGGATCGGCCGGTGGAAGTGGAAGTCCTGCTCCCCGTGCACGACCCGCCCGAAGACGTCCATCGGCACCACGTCGATGATCGGCACCATCATGGCGTCGAAGACCGGCACGATCCCGAAGATCGGCGGTGCGATATCGCCCTTCAGATGCGCTTCGATGGGATCGTTGGTGGCGGCAGCGTATTCGGCGATCCGCTCCCGCGTGACCTCGAAGGGCTCCTCGTCGCTCCAGACGTCGAGCCCCTTGGGGTCGAATTCGACTGCGGTGCTTGTCATCTCAGGCCGCCGTGGCGAGGCTGTCGAGCTGCGCGAGGGTCTTGTCCAGCTGGGTCAGGCCGTCCTTCTCGACCGCCTTGCCGAGCGCGCCCTTGATGAGCGCGCCCTCGAAGTCGCCGGAGACGGCGAACTTGGTGCCCTCGCCCTCGGCGGTGATGTCGAAGGTGAACCGCACCTTCACCCCGGCCATGCCGGTGCCGCTGAGCACCATCTGGTTGGGCGAGTCGACGCTCTCCACCACCCACTCGATCTTGTTCGCCATACCGAGCATGACGATCTTGGCGACCAGCTTGGCGCCGGGGGCCAGGGTGGCGGGCGGCTCCTCCATCCAGCGCTCGTGGATGGAGAACCACTTGTCCCAGGTCTGCGGGTCGGAGACGACCGCCCACAGGGCTTCGGGGGTGGCGTTGAGGGTTTTGCTGGCTTCGATGTGGCCCATGGGGAAACTCCTGTGCTGTGCCGCGGACCCGGCGCTGCCGGACGCGGCGGTCGGTTGGGATGGGAAGGTCGGCTGCCTCAGCGCTCGGCGCGCTGGTAGGCGGTGACGACGGCCGCGCCGCCGAGCCCGATGTTGTGCTGGAGTGCGGCGGTCACGTTGTCCACCTGGCGCTTGTCGGCCCGACCGCGCAGCTGCCAGGTCAGTTCCGAACACTGCGCCAGACCGGTCGCGCCCAGCGGATGCCCCTTGGAGATGAGCCCGCCGGAGGGGTTCACCACCCACGTGCCGCCGTAGGTGGTCTGATTCGCGTCGATGAGCTTCCCGGCTTCGCCCTCGCCGCACAGGCCCAGGGCCTCGTACAGCAGCAGTTCATTGGCGGAGAAGCAGTCGTGCAGTTCGATGACCTGGAAGTCCTCCGGGCCCAGCCCGGCCTGGTCGTACACGCTGCGCGCGGCCTGGACATTCATGTCGTAGCCGATGAGGTTCTTGGCGGTGCCGTCGAAGGTGGAGGCGAAGTCGGTGGTCATGGCCTGGCCGACGATCTCCACCGCCTGTCCGGCGAGGCCGTGCTTGTCCACGAACGCCTCGCTGGCCAGGATGACCGCGCCGGAGCCGTCGGACGTGGGCGAGCACTGGAGTTTGGTCAGCGGGTCGTAGATCATGCGCGCGCCCAGGATGTCGTCGAGCGAATACTCGTCCTGGAACTGCGAATACGGGTTGTTGACCGAGTGCTTGTGGTTCTTGTAGCCGATCTTGGCGAAGTGTTCGGCGGTGGTGCCGTACTGCTTCATGTGCTCACGCCCGGCCGCGCCGAACATCCACGGCGCCACCGGGAACAGCACCTCGGAGATCTCGGCGAGGGCGAGAATGTGCTTGCCCATGGGCTGTTCGCGATCGTCCCAGGTGGACTCCAGCGAACCCGGCTTCATGCGCTCGAAGCCCAGAGCGAGGGTGCAGTCCGCGAGCCCGCCCCGAATGGCCTGCGCCGCAAGGTAGAGCGCGGTCGAACCGGTCGAGCAGTTGTTGTTCACATTGACGACCGGGATGCCGGTCATGCCGAGCTCGTAGACGGCGCGCTGGCCCGAGGTGGACTCGCCGTACACGTAGCCGACGTAGGCCTGCTGCACTTCCCGATAGTCGATTCCGGCGTCCGCGAGAGCCTTGGTCCCGGACTCCCGCGCCATATCGGGGTAGTCCCAGTCGCTGCCGTCCTCGTTCTTGCGGCGGCCCGGCTTCTCGAACTTCGTCATGCCGACGCCGACGACGTAGACCTTGTTCGTCATCGAACTCCTCACATTCGCGATCCGTTCGGATCGAACTGGCCACAAACATACAGCTCTGCACGTAACTAGACAAGGGCTCACCCGATTGCTCTGATTCTGATGACTAAACGTCCAGGTAGACGTAGGGATATTGCACATACAGCTAGAGGTGTATGTGCGCTTCGTCGCGGGCGCACGCGTAACCGGTACGCCAGCCGATAGCCAGCATCTGTGATCCACACCACCGGCGAGGATGCCGTAACGGCGGCGTAATGGATCGGCAATTGCCCGTGCACATCCCTGTACGAAGTTCACATGGTTGCTGTGCACGCTGAGAGGTTTTGACGGGAGTAGCACGTGGTCGATATCGATACCCGCGCGACCGATTCCGATGGAATAGCCGCCGCCAAGGAGACTTTGGAGGACTACACCCTCCGATTCGCCCCGCGCAGCTATCGCAAATGGAGTCCGGCGGTGGTCGGGGTCTCCGCCCTCGGCGGTATCGCCTACCTGGCCGACTTCGCCATCGGAGCGAATATCGGCATCGCGCACGGCACCGGAAACGCGCTGCTGGGCATAGGTATTTTCGCGATCGTCGTCATGCTCACCGGATTTCCGCTGGCCTATTACGCCGCGCGCTACAACCTCGATCTCGATCTCATCACGCGCGGTAGCGGATTCGGTTACTACGGCTCCATCGTGACGAATGTGGTGTTCGCCTCGTTCACCTTCATCTTCTTCGCACTCGAGGGCTCCATCATGGCCCAAGGCCTGGAGCTGGGCCTGGGCGTGCCGCTCTGGCTGGGTTATCTGGTCTCCACGCTCATCATCTTCCCGCTGGTCATCTACGGCATGAACACCCTCGCCAAGTTGCAGGTGTGGACGACTCCGCTGTGGTTGCTGCTGATGGTGCTGCCGTTCGGATTCCTGCTGGTGCGCCATCCCGATTCGGTGTCGGCGTTCTTCGCCTACGGCGGCGAGGACGGCGCGGGCGTGAGCCTGTCGGGCACCCTGCTGGCCGCGGGCGTGTGCCTGTCGCTCATCGCGCAGATCGCCGAGCAGATCGACTATCTGCGCTTCATGCCGCCGCGGACGCCGGAGAACGCGCGCCGCTGGTGGACCTGGATGCTGCTGGCCGGACCCGGCTGGGTGGTCTTCGGCGCGCTCAAGCAGGTCGTCGGCCTGTTCCTGGCGGTCTACCTGATCGCGAATCTGCCTGCGGCGCAGGGCATCGCGAATCAGCCGGTGCACCAGTTCCTGGAGATCTACAAGGATATGGTGCCGGGCTGGCTGGCCATGACCCTCGCCGTGGTGCTGGTGGTCATCTCACAGATCAAGATCAACGTGACCAATGCCTACTCGGGCTCGCTGGCCTGGACCAACTCCTACACCCGAGTCACCAAGACCTACCCGGGCCGCCTGGTCTTCCTGGTGGTGAACCTGGCCATCGCGCTGGTGCTCATGGAAGCCAACATGTTCGACTTCCTGAACAACATCCTCGGCTTCTACGCCAACTGCGGCATCGCCTGGATCGTCACCGTCGCAACGGATATCGCGATCAACAAGTACGTGCTGAAGCTCTCGCCCAAGGTGCCGGAGTTCCGCCGCGGCATGCTCTACGACTTCAACCCGGTGGGCCTGGTCGGCTTCGGACTGTCGACGGTGCTGTCCATCGCCACCTTCTTCGGCCTGTTCGGCGATCTGCTGAAGCCGTATTCGCCGCTGGTCGCCATCGTGGTCGCCTTCGTCGCGACGCCGGTCACGGCCATCGCCACGAAGGGCCGGTACTACCTGCGCCGCGCCGACGACGGCATCGACGCGCCGATGTTCGACGAGCACGGCAACCCGTCCGGCGAGACGCTGCCCTGTGTGGTGACCGGCATGGAGTTCGAGCGGCCCGACATGATCGCCTCGGCGGTGCCGGGGCCGGAGGGCGAGATCCAGTACATCAGCTCGCTGGCGTTGTCCACGGACAAGGCGGGCGTCCACCTGCTGCCCCGCCAGCACTGAGTCCGCCGAGCACTGCGTTCGCGGAGCACTGCGTTCGCGGAGCA
>NZ_JASCXP010000004.1:0-48202 GCF_030010695.1 Nocardia sp. CC201C | reverse complement strand
TGTTCGAACCGCTCGGGGGCCATGTAGGCGAAGGAACCGATGGCGCTGCCGGTGCTGGTCAGCTGCACATCCGATTCGGTGTACGCGATACCGAAATCCACCAGGTAGGCGAACATGTCGTCGGTCAGCAGGATATTGGCGGGCTTGATGTCGCGGTGTACCAGTCCGCCGTCGTGCGCGGCATCGAGCGCGGCGGCGATCTGCTCGACCACCGCGACCGCCGCGTCCGGCGCGAGCGGCCCCTCCGCCCGCAGCCGCGCCTTCAGATCGCGCCCGCGCACCAGCCGCATGTCGATGTAGAGGACCCCATCCACCTCACCCCAGTCGTGCACCGGGATGACGTGCGGTTCCTGCAATCTGGCGGCGGTCCGGGATTCACGCCGGAAGCGCTCCACATAGCTGGGGGTCCGGGCCAGCTCTTGGTCCAGCAGTTTCAGAGCCACCACGCGGTCCCGGACGGTGTCGTACGCCTCGTAGACCTCGCCCATGCCGCCGACCCCGAGCAGCGTACGAAGTTCGTACTGCCCGAACCGCGATCCGGCCCGCGCCCCGGCAACCACGTGCGCCTCCCCTGCCTGATGTACAACCAAACAGGCTACGGCCTGGACAGCCACCCTGTCATGCCCTGGAAAATGAGTAGGCGACTCGACGCGAGGGGCGGGCGACCGCACCGTAAAGTCGTGTCCAGCAAGCACCGCACGAGAACGCGGCACACCGGATCCGCCCCATGGATCACCGTGTCGCGCGAGGAGCACCAGTGTCACTCGATGAGCCACTCGCCCCGCTGAGTCAGGAGGGCTTGGGCTTCGCCTCGGCGTGGCCCGTCCGGGCCGGCGATGTGGATCCGTACAACCGGCTGCGTTTCGACGGCACGGCCCGCTACCTGCAGGACATCGCCTGGGAAGACTTGCACTCCGGCAGCTTCCACCGCACCGACCCGAGCTGGATCGTGCGCCGCACGGTCATCGATGTGGTCCGGCCGGTGTACTGGCCGGATCGGGTGCAGCTACGCCGCTGGTGTTCGGCCCTGTCCACGCGCTGGACCAATATGCGGGTGCGGATCACCAGCGAGAACGGCGGTCTCATCGAGACCGAGGGTTTCTGGATCAATATCAACGAATCCACCAATATGCCGACCCGCATCAGTGACGAGGGACTGGCCCAGCTGGCCCGCACCACCGATGAGCACCGGCTGCGGTGGCGGCCCTGGCTGACCGATCCGATGCCGCCGGAATCCGATGTGGATCTGCCGTTTCCGCTGCGCGCGACCGATATCGACCAGTTCAACCATGTGAACAACGCCGTGTACTGGCAGGCGGTGGAACAGTACCTGGTGGACTATCCGAAGCTGGTGGCCGCGCCGCACCGTGCGGTGATCGAATACATCGCGCCGGTGCAGGCGCGCCAGCACCTCACCGTGCGGGCCCGCTACGAGCCGGGTGATCGCACCGGGCATCCGGTGCTGCGGCTGTGGTTCGTGGTCGGCGGCATCACGACGACGACGGTGCGGATCGGTCCGCTGCCGGGCTGAGTCGAGCGTCGAACGGCACGGCCCCACCGGGTTTCGGTGGGGCCGTGCCGTGCGTTCGGACTAGCTCTTGGCGGCTTTGAGCAGGTTTTCCAGGCTGGTGAACTTCACGCGCGGGCGGCCCGCGGTCTTGCCCGCGGTCTTCTCCGCCGCGTCGATGGCCTTCCAGCCCGCCCGATCCACCAGATCCGGCTGCCGCTGCGCCAGCAACGCCCGCAACGCCGCCCGATCCGAGCTCGGCGCGGCCAGCTTCCCGGCGATGAAATCCTCGATCAACGCATCCACGGTCTGCGCGGAATCGACCCGGTTGGAACCGATCACCCCGCGCGGACCCCGCTTGATCCATCCCGACACATACACCCCGGGCAACGGCGAACCATCGGCTTGCAGCACGCGCCCCCTGTCGTTCGGGATGACCCCGTTGACCTCGTCGAAGGGGATATCGGCCACCGGCTCGCCCCGATACCCGATCGACCGCAACACCAGCGACGCGTCGAGACAACCGGTGCGGTCCGATGCGCGGGCGACGGTACGACCGTTCTCGGTGACCAGGTCGTTGTGCACGAACTCCACCGTCTCGGCCTTGCCGTCACCGGTGATGGCGGTCGGCGACACCAGATACCGGAACACGATCCGCTTGTTACCCGGCTTCGGCGACTTGGCCGCGTACTCCCGCGCGAGGGTGTACTTCAACTTCAGGTGCGGTTCGACGTCCGGATCATCCAGCAGCGCCCGAGACTCGGGATCCAACTCGAGATCGGCCGGGTCCACCACCACGTCCACCCCCTTCAGGTGGGTGAGCGCCATGAATTCCGGGCTGCTGTACGCCGCCTGCAACGGGCCGCGCCGCCCCAACACCACCACCTCGGTGATGCTGCTGCGCCGCAACGCGTCCAGGGCATAGTCGGCGACATCGGTCTTGGCCAGCGCCTCGGGATCCATCGTCAGAATCCGCGCCACGTCCAGCGCGACATTGCCGTTGCCCACGATCACCGCCCGCTCCCCGGACAGATCGAACTCCCGATCCGCGTAGTCGGGGTGCCCGTTGTACCAGGCCACGAACTCCGTCGCGGAGTGGCTGCCGGGCAGGTCCTCGCCGGGCACGCCCAGCTGCCGGTCGGTCGACGCGCCCACCGCGTAGACCACCGCGTGATGATGGGCCATCAGCTCCTCGTGGCTGATGTGCTTGCCGACCTCGACATTGAGGTAGTACTGCAGGGTGTCGCGACGGAACGCCGTCTCGAACATGTTCGCCACCAGCTTGGTGCCCGCGTGATCGGGGGCCACGCCCGCGCGGACCAGACCGTAGGGGGTGGGCAGCCTGTCGAACAGCTCCACCTCCACCTCCGCGCGCCGCAGCAACTCCTCCGCCGCGTAGCAGGCGGCCGGACCCGCCCCGATCACCGCCACCCGCAACGTGCCCAGCTCCTTGGGCGCGCGCGTCGGCGCGACGAGGGGCTCGAAGTTGGATTCCAGGGGGTGGCGCTGGAAATAGGCGGCGTTGACATCTTTGAACCGGGCCAGCGACGCGGTCAGATCGTCCTCGGAGAAAATGGCCTCCACCGGACACGCGTCCACACACGCACCACAGTCGATACAGGTGTCCGGGTCGATATACAACTGCTCCGCCGTCGCGAACTCCGGAGACTCCGGCGTAGGACGGATGCAGTCGACCGGACACTCCGGAACGCAGCTGGCGTCGTTGCAACAACGCTGCGTGATCACATAGGCCATATCTCGCAGATCCTCGAAACAGTCGCGGTGCTACTCAGCTCGGGTTCGAGCGGGGTCGGTAGAACACGTTCTAATATAGGTGTCACGCGGCATGGATCGGCACACCGGTGTGACGTCCCCTTCAGTGTGCCTCGAGTGTGACGGTGATCTCCTGCCGGGCCACGGGCTGAAATGTGAACTGTGTCTCCGCGCACGCGATCGACGCATGACAACCGGGCGGTTTCGGCATTCCGGGCACGATCCGCGTCCTGCCCCCGAGCGGGCACCGCAGGACTTACGGTGGTGCGCATGGCGCGGACGCTCATCCTCATGCGGCACGGCAAATCCGGCTATCCGGACGGGGTCGCCGACCACGATCGACCGTTGGCCCCGCGCGGACGGCGGGAGGCGGCACTGGCCGGGGATTGGCTGCGGGAAACGCAGCCGGCGGTGGGCGCGGTGCTGTGCTCGACGGCCACCCGCACCCGGGAAACCCTGTCCGCGACCGGGATCAGCGCCCCGGTGTCCTACGAGAAGTCCATCTACGAGGCGTCCCCGCGCACCCTCATCGAACTCGTCCAGCTCACCGACGACGCGGTGGACACCCTGCTGGTGATCGGGCACGCCCCCGGAATGCCGTGGACGGCATGGGAGTTGGCGAGCAACCGTGACTCCGAGGCGGCGGAGCGGATGAGCCGGAAATTCCCCACCTCCGCCCTGGCGGTGCTGGAATTCGACCGGGCATGGCGGGACGCCGATCCGGGCACGGGCGAGCTCCGACTCTTCCACGTGCCGCGCTGAGAGCTCAGCCGAGCAGCTTTCCCTTCCACACCACGACACCACCGAACACCAGCAGGAGCAGCAGCGCCGGGAAGAACCCCAGCAGCCACCACACCACACCGAACACGGCGACCACGGGCAACAGCGCGATCCCGGCGATGACGGGATTCTCCCGCACCGTCTCCAGCGCCGAACGCCCCCGGATGCGATCTATGTCTTTTCCAGCCATGACACCAGCGTAGGCGCGTACGGCGGCAAGGTCAGCGCAGTCGATCCAAGTCGATCGTGAGATCGCAGGGGAAATCACCGCGGTAGGTGCCGGTCGCGCGGCCCGTGTCGACATAGCCGAGCTCCTCGGTACGACAGAGCGGGAGCAGACTGACAGGTTCATCCGGGTCGACGATCCAGTAGCTGGGGATACCCGCATCGGCGTACTCACTGCGCTTGGTCACCCGATCGGCCCTTCGTGAGCCTGGAGCGACGACCTCGACGACGAGCAGCGCCTGATCCGCACGAAGGACTCCCCCTCCGGATGACACGCGCCGCAGTTCGGAACGCGGCACGACGGTCACATCGGGTCGACGTACCGTCGCCGGTTCATGCTCCGGCACGAGGCGCAGGTCGAGGTCCACGCCGGGAACGGCGACCAGATCCGATGGTAGGCAGGAGTCCAGCTGAGCTGCGATGCCGAAGGCGACGATGTTGTGCCACGGCGACGGCGACGGCAGCATGACCGGCAATCCCTCTTGCAGCTCCCAGCGAGTCTCGTCGTCCTCAGGGAGCGCGGCGTAGTCGGAGATCGTCAGCAGGCGGCGGGGATCGAGAATCATCGTCGCCTCGCCTTCCGTCGTCGGTGGGTTCGATCGTCCTGCCGGTCATTCGTTGTGACGTGGGCGACGGATGCTTTCCGGAAGAATGGGGCTTGCTTGGAGTGCACTCCAGGCGATTAGCGTCGGTGGGGTTCGACGAGAGGAGCGAGCGGTGAGTGTGGCGGCGGTGCGGTACGAGGCGGACTACGAGCTGCCGAAGTATTCGATCGGTGAGGTGTCGGAGCGGTCCGGGCTGACGCGGGACACGCTGCGGTGGTACGAGCGGATCGGGCTGATGGATTACGTGGGGCGCGATCACACCGGGCAGCGGCGATTCAGCGATCGGGACCTGGACTGGCTGACGCTCATCGGGAAGCTGCGCCGCACCGGGATGCCGGTCGCCGACATGGTCCGCTACGCGGAACTGGTGCGCCAGGGTGACGAGACCTTCCCGCAGCGACTCGAGATGTTCCGCCGCACCCGCGAGGACGTGCTCGCCCGCATCGCCGAACTACAGCAGACCGTGGCCGTTCTGGACTGCAAGATCGCGCTCTACGAGGGCGATCCGACGCGCGACTGGCGGACCGTGGTCACACCGGACACACGCGAAGGGAAACACGCATGACCACCACGCGGGCACTGCCCACCACCGCCCTCGGCGAGACCCGGATCGGGGTGCAGGGCTACGGCTGCATGGGTATCAGCGAGTTCTACGGTCCCACCGATGCGGACGAAGCGCGGGCGACGCTGGAGCACGCCCTCGAGCTCGGGGTCACCCTGTTCGACACCGCCGATATGTACGGATCCGGACACAATGAGGAGTTCGTCGGCGAGTTCGTCCGCGCCCACCGCGAGAATGTGGTGCTGGCAACGAAATTCGGCATCGTGCGGAAGGCGGACGAGCCGACCTACCGGGGTATCGACAACTCCCCCGACTACATCCGGCGCGCGGTGGACGCCAGCCTGCGACGGCTCGGCATCGACGTCATCGACCTGTACTACATGCACCGGCGTGATCCGCGGGTGCCGATCGAGGAGGCCGTCGGCGTGATGGCCGAACTCGTGGCGGCGGGCAAGGTGCGTCAGCTCGGGCTCTCCGAGGTGACCGGGCCGGAGCTGCGCGCCGCGCACGCGGTGCATCCGATCGCGGCCGTGCAGTCGGAATGGTCGGTGTTCTCCCGGGATGTGGAACGGGCCGTGGTCCCGGCCGCCGCCGAACTGGGCGTGACCTTCGTGCCGTACTCGCCGCTGGGTCGGGGCTTCCTCACCGGCACCGTGGCGGCGACCGGCGAACTGGCCGAAGGCGATACGCGCCGGGCGTTTCCGCGCCTGTCCGGCGAGAACGCGGTACGCAACGCGGAACTACTGGCTCCGCTGCGGGCCGTCGCGGAGGCGCGGGGCATCACCCCGGGGCAGGCCGCGCTGGCCTGGGTGCACGCGCGGGCGCGGGTGCACAATCTGTCGGTGGCCCCGATCCCCGGCACCCGCCGCCGCCACCGGCTGGCGGAGAACGTCGCCGCCGCGACGGTCGAACTGACCGCCGACGAACTGGCCACCCTGGAGCCGATCGCCGCACAGGTCGCCGGAAATCGGTACGCGGACATGAACTTCACATCGGCCGGCCGCGAATAGGGCACTGCGCCCGCCATTCGCACGGTGGCCGGACCCCGAACACCGCAGGGTTGTCGGGATTCCGGCCGCCTGCGCGCCGGCCGCGACCGATACCGCCGTGCCGCACCGGATAGCGTCGGCGCGGGGCCGCCGCCCCTGGCATCCGGGCTTGACTCTCCCGCTGCGGGAGACCCGATGCTGGTCTCACCAGCGAGAAAGGGATTCAGCCATGATCACCAGCATCTTCCCCACCCTCTGCGCCGACGATGTGGCGGCGGTCCGGGACTTCTACGTGGAGCTGTTCGGCTTCCAGGTGGTGTTCGACAGCGGATGGTACGTGCAGTTGGAGGCGCCGGACGGGGCCAAGCCGCAGATCGGCGTGGTGGAGCGCAACCACGAGAGCGTGCCGGAGGCGTACCGGGTGCTGCCGTCGGGTTTCCTGGTCGCCATCGAGGTGGACGATGTGGACGCGGTACACGCCCGGGCCGTGGAGATGGGGCTGAAGATGCCGCTCGAGCTGCGCAGCGAGGACTTCGGCCAGCGTCACTTCATGACGGTCGACCCGAGCGGGGCGCTGGTCGACGTGATCACGCCCATCCCGCCGAGCGCGGAGTACGCCGAGAACTACGCACAGCCCGAGGCTCAGGCGATCTGAAGGCTCAGGCGATCTGAATGGTGTGGCCGGTGTGGTCGGCCTTGGCCCGCAGGTAGCGCAGGTTGCTGGGGGTGGCGTGCACGCCCGTGCGGACGGTGCGGCGCACGCCCACCCCCAGCGCGTCCAGCTGACGCGCCTTGTCGGGGTTGTTGGTGAGCAGGTCCAGCTCGGAAATGCCCAGCGCCGTGAGCATTTGGGCGGCGGCGGTGTAGTCGCGCGCGTCCTCGGGTAGGCCCAGCGCGGTATTGGCCTGGTAGGTGTCGAGCCCGGAATCCTGGAGCGCGTAGGCGTCGAGCTTGTTGTACAGCCCGATATCGCGCCCCTCCTGCCGCAGGTACAGCAGCACGCCGCCGGTGTCGGTGATGCGCTCCACCGCCTCGCGCAGCTGCGGACCGCAGTCGCAGCGCGCGGAGCCGAAGACGTCGCCGGTGAGGCATTCGGAGTGCAGCCGCACCAGCGGCACCCGCCGCGGGTCGGGCTCCCCCAGCACCAGCGCGAGATGTTCCCGGCCGTCGCTCAACCCGTCGAAGGTGACCGCCTCGGCGGCGGTCGCGTACCCGTCCGCGAAGGTCAGCGGAATGCGCACGCGCGTCCGCACGCCCGCGCCGACGCGAGTGCTGCTCTCCATAGCGGCTCCGAGATCGCAGTGACCGTTCGATGGACAGTGAACTCGACCGCACGCCCGGTTATTCCGGACGAAGGGCCCCACCGCACCCGGACGCGGCTCAGGCGGCGCGGCGGAAGGTGCGCCGGTAGGCGTGTGGTGAGGTGTTCAGCAGGGCGCGCATATGTTGCCGCAGCGAGTTGCCGGTGCCGAAACCGGACCGCTCGGCCACCAGATCGATGCTCAGATCGGTGTGTTCGAGCAGCTCACGGGCGCGGTCCAGACGCTGGGCGGTGAGCCAGCGGCCCGGCGTGACACCGACCTCCGCGCGAAAGCGCCGCGTGAAGGTGCGCACGCTCATCCGCGCGTGCGCGGCCATGTCCTCCAGGGTGACCGGGGCCGCCAGCCGGTCCAGCAACCAGGCCCGGGTGGCCGCGGTGGACGCGGCGTCGGGATTCGGCACCGGACGTTCGATGAACTGTGCCTGACCGCCGTCGCGCCACGGGGGGACGATCAGGCGGCGGGCGACCCGATTGGCGAGGGCCGCGCCGTGATCTCGGCGGACCAGATGCAGGCACAGGTCCAGGCCCGCGGCGACACCGGCGGCGGTGAGGACGTCGCCGTTGTCCACGAACAGCACGTCCTCGTCGACCTGGACCCGGGGGTAGGCGCGACGGAACGCGGCGGAGTGCATCCAGTGCGTGGTCGCGATCCGGCCGTCCAGCAGCCCGGCCGCCGCCAGCACGTAGCTGCCCGTGCAGATGGACACCATGCGGGTCCCCGGGCGTATCCGGGCCAGCGCGGCGGCCAGCGACGCGGGCAGCGCACCGCCGTGTTCCAGCTCACCGAGGTCCTCGGCGGGCGGCACGATCACGGTGTCGGCGAGTTCGAGCGCCTCCGGACCGCGTGCCACCGCCACCGACAGCCCTTCGGCGGTCGACACCGGCTCGCCGTCCGCACTGCAGACGACCACCTCGTACAGCCCGCCCCCGCCCTCGTCCTCGGCGAAACCGAAGACCCGCGAGGGAATTCCGAGTTCGAGCACGGGTACCTGATCGAGCGCGAGGACGACGACGCGGTGCGGAACGGCCATGGCCGGATCCTGTCACATGTTGACCATCCGGCCACTACTGCGACCCGAGATTCCGGCGCAATCTGGTCACCGTTCGTTCACCGACGAGAGGAGAGCAGTTGTGAGCACCGGTGACACCATGCGCGCCATGATCGTCCGGGAGTGGGGTGGGCCCGAGGTCCTCACCCTCGCCGAGCTCGCGCGTCCGGAGCCGGGCGTGGGCGAGATCCAGGTGCGCGTGCACGCGGCGGGCGTCAATCCGGTGGACTGGAAGACCCGGGCGAGTGGCGGCCTGATCGCCTGGGGTACGCCGCCGATCCTCGGCTGGGATGTGTCCGGCGTGGTGTCCGCGGTCGGTCCGGGGGTGAGCCTCTTCCAGCCCGGTGACGAGGTGTTCGGCATGCCGAGCTTCCCGGCGCAGGCGGGGGCATACGCCGAGTACGTGGTCGGCCCCACCCGGCACTTCGTGCGCAAACCGCGGGAGATCGACCACATCCAGGCCGCGGCCCTGCCGCTGGCCGCCCTCACCGCCTGGCAGACGCTGGTCGACACCGCCGGTGTGCGCGCGGGACAGCGCGTCCTGATCCATGCCGCCGCGGGCGGCGTGGGCCACCTGGCCGTGCAGATCGCCAAGGCGCGCGGCGCGTATGTCATCGGGACCGCCCGCGCCGACAAGCACGACTTCCTGCGCGATCTGGGGGCCGACGAGCTGATCGACTACAGCGCAGTCGATTTCGCCGAGGTGCTGCGCGATGTGGACATCGTGATCGACGGCATCGGCGGCGAGTACGGGGAACGCTCCCTGCGGGTGCTGCGGCCGGGCGGCCACCTGGTGACCCTGCCCGACGCGGATTCGGTGCCCGATACCACCGGCCTGGAGGTGCGGGCGGGCTGGACCGTGGTGGAACCCGACGCCACGGGCCTGCGAGAGATCGTCGACCTGATCACCACCGGCCGCCTGCGGGTCGAGATCGACACCGTACTGCCGCTGCCCGAGGCGGCGAAGGCGCATCTGCTCGGGGAGAGCGGGCGTACTCGCGGCAAGATCGTGCTCAGCGTCGCCTGAGGGATGAATCCGGCTCCCGCGGTGTGACTTCCGCCCCTCGATCCCGGTTCCCGCCGCGCGGTGGCGTGGATCGGGGAGCGCGGAGCCACCCTTCCGCATACGATGAACCGACTATGCAGTCTCCAGCGGTTCCCGCCCGGGTCTGGATCGACAAACAGTCACCGGCGATATACCAGGCCCTGAAGGGCGTCGCGCAGTCCGTTCGCACCGCCGCCGCGGCCGTCGATCTCGATCGGGCCGTGATGGAGTTGGTGAACGTGCGCGTGTCCCAGCTCAACGCCTGCCCCGTCTGCCTCGATATCCACGAGCGAGCCGCCCGGGCGGCGGGGGTCACCCCGCAGCAATTGGCGGTGCTCCCGGCCTGGCGGCGCGACCCCGAGCTGTACACCGACCGCCAGCGAGCGGCGCTGATCCTGGCCGAGAGTGTCACGAATCTTCCGGATGATGCGATCTTGGAGCGTGAGTATGCTGCTGCGCGGCAACATTTGTCGGATGACCAGATGTCCGTTGTGATCTGGGCTGCGACCACTATCGGCGCGTTCAACCGAGTGTCGATTCTGAGCAAACATCCGGTGCGGGTGCGGAAGGAGAACTGAACAATGAGCGAACAGGCCGTCGTGGCCGCGGTCGTGCGCAACGACACGCAACACCGGTACGAGGTGTGGTACGGCAACTCGCTCGCAGGTTTCAGCGAGTATCGGGAACGCGACAACGACACCGTCTTCATCCACACCGAGGTGGACAGCGAGTTCGGTGGTAAGGGGCTGGGCAAGGTGCTCGCCGAGGAGGCGGTCAAGGACGTGATCGAGCGAGGGAGGGTTATCGTGCCGCGCTGCCCCTTCATCAAGGGCTGGTTGGACAAGCATCCGGAGTACGACGAGCACGTCGTCGGCAAGGGCATCAAACGGTGAGCGACCTCGAGTCGCGTCCGGAGGAGTCGCTGTGCGAATCCTCCGGAAAGCCGGGGCCACGGGCGGACTTCTTCCCGTCCCGCGAGGTGCCCCTCGGCGGGGTGCGCGGGGTGACCGTGCACCGCAGTCTGCCGCAGCGTGATCTGCCGACGGTCGGCGCGTGGTGCTTCCTGGACTACTTCGGGTCGAATTCGCCCACGAATCCGCAGGGCCACGATATCGACCCCCACCCGCACATCGGATTGCAAACGGTCACTTGGCCTTTGGAGGGCCGCATCCGCCACCGCGACAGCGTCGGCTCGGATGTGGAGATCCGGCCCGGACAGCTGAACCTGATGACCTCCGGACGGGGTATCGCGCATTCGGAATACCGGGTGCCGGGGCATCCCTCCGGACGCGGTCTCCAGCTGTGGATCGCACTGCCGGACGAAAGTCGCGGTATCGCACCACATTTCGAACAGCATCGGGATCTGCCCGGTTTCGAGCTGCCGGGAGTGTCCGGCACGGTGCTGATCGGATCGCTCGGCGGCGCGACCTCACCCGCCACCGCCTACACCCCGATCGTGGGCGCGGATCTGCGGGTCGACGCCGGGACCGATGCGCGGCTGCCGTTGGACCCGGCGTTCGAGCACGCCGTGCTGGTGGTGGACGGCGCGCTGTCCGTGGACGGCACCCCGGTCGAGCCCGGCAGCCTGTTCTACCTGGGCAGCGATCGCACCGGAATTCGCGTGCACGACACCGCGGGAGCACAGCTGCTGCTGATCGGCGGCGAGCCGTTGGACGAGGATCTGGTGATGTGGTGGAACTTCGTGGGGCGCAGTCACGAAGAGATCGAGGCGGCCCGAAATGATTGGGAGAAACACGATCTCGAGCGTTTCCCGGATATCGCGGGACACACGCCGCAACAGCGCATCCCGGCGCCGCCGCTGCCTGGGCTGCACCTGAAGCCGCGCAAGAGGCGGTACTAGCACCATGATTCGCTCCCATTCGTGGGGGCGAAGGCGTCGCGCTGGGTGACCGCGGGCGGGCCTACCTCTCGCTCATCAGCTGCGTGCCGATCACCCGGAGCAGATCCAGCTTCTCCTGGGTGTCGGTGCCGGGTTGCGGATAGTAGACGAGCAGGTGTCGGGTGGCGCTGGGGGTCAGCAGCGGCTCGCACACCAATTCGAGCAGCCCCACCTCGGGATGGATCAGTCGTTTGACGTAGCCGGTGCCCGCACTGACCTCATGGTCGTCCCACAGCCGCTCGAATTCCGGGCTGCGCTCGCGCAGGCGGCGGATCAGGTCGATCACCTCGGCGTCACCGGATCGCCGCGCCGCGGTCGCCCGCAGGCTCGCGACGTGGTGGCGCGAGAGTTCCTCCCAGTTGTCCTCCGGAAACTTGCGGCGATCATCCGGGTCGGTGAACCACAGCCAGGGCACACAGCGGTCCAGCCCCCGACGGTCCCCGAGATCGCCCACCAGCAGGACGTGCATCCGGTTCTGCACCAGCACCTCGCCCAGGTCGGAGATGACGCAGGCCGGCGTGTCGTCGAGCTTGGCGAGCACACGCAGCAGGCCGGGGCCGACGTGCGGGTCGCCGCTGCGCGGCGGCTCGTGCCCGCACAGGTGGTAGAGGTGATCCCGCTCGCCGTCGGTGAGCCGCAACGCGCGGGCCAGCGCGGCCAGCACCTGGGTGGACGGCCGTGGTGCGCGCGACTGCTCCATGCGCGTGTAGTAGTCGGTGGACACGCCCGCCAGCAACGCCACCTCGTCGCGGCGCAGGCCCGGGGTGCGCCGCCGGTTGCCGGGCGCCAAGCCCACATCCGAGGGTTGCAGCACCGAACGGCGTTTCCGCAGGAAGTCGGCTAGTTGGTCACGATCCACCCTTACCACTGTGCCGGATCATCGGGAATCAGCCAGGGATCGCCGAACCCTGGATAAGCGAGTCCTGCCGCCCCGCCGGGCGCGGTCGCAGGATCGGATCATGACCGAAATCGCGAAGCATCGCCTCGGCGGCACCGGGCCCACCGTCTCCCGCCTCGGACTCGGGGCCATGGGCATGTCCGGGATGTACGGCGCGGCCGACGACGCCATCTCCATCGCCACCATCCACGCCGCGCTCGACTCGGGCGCGAACCTCATCGACACCGGCGACTTCTACGGCATGGGCCACAACGAAAGCCTCATTCGCACAGCGCTTTCCGAACGTTCGCGCGACGATGTGGTGCTGAGCGTGAAGTTCGGCGCACTGCGCGGGCCCGACGGCGACTGGAACGGCTTCGACTCCCGCCCCGCCGCCGTCCGCAACTTCCTGACCTACTCCCTGCAACGGCTCGGCACCGACCACATCGATGTCTATCGGCCCGCACGACTGGACCCGACGGTGCCGATCGAGGACACCGTGGGAGCCATCGCGGAGCTGGTGCAGGCCGGATACGTGCGCCACATCGGTCTGTCAGAGGTCGGCGCGGCCACCCTGCGACGCGCCGCAGCCGTACATCCGATCGTCGATCTGCAAATCGAGTACTCGCTGATCTCACGCGGCATCGAGAACGAGATATTGCCCACCACAAGGGAACTCGGGACCGGAATCACCGCATACGGGGTACTGTCCCGCGGCCTGCTCAGCGATTCGCTGCGCAACGGCACCGCCTTGGCGGCCCGGGATTTCCGCGCGCACAGCCCACGCTTCCAGGGCGAGAATCTGACCGCCAATCTGCGGCTGGTGTCGGCGCTGGCCGAGATCGCGGAGCGGCGCGGGGTCACGGTGGCACAACTCGCCATCGCGTGGGTGCTGGCACAGGGAGCGGACATCGTGCCCGTCATCGGCGCGCGCAGCCCCGAACGCTGGGCGGAAGCCGTCGCCGCACTGGATATCCAACTCTCCGCGGACGAGTTGGTCGCGATCGAGGCCACGGTGCCCGCCGACCGGGTGGCGGGCGACCGCTACACGGCCGAGCAGATGGCCATGCTCGACAGCGAGCGCTAGCACAGCCGCCCCCCCGGGGGGCGACACCCGCCGATTCGACCGCCGCGGTGGAACGCCGGGGCGGGTCCGGTCGACTACCGCGAGGCCATCGCTTGCGACAAGGGCGGTCGGCTGTGATACGACCGGTCGGGCTGCGGCAGCACCACCGGCTGCGGCAGCACCACCGGCCGCAGCGGGGCCGTCAGTTGCGGCAGGGCCGACATTCGCGGCCGGGGCGTCAGCTGCGGCGGGGCCGGATGACGGCGGTGAAATTTGCTGTGGCGACGGCCTTTCCGGTGCTGTCGGTGATCGTGACCGGGACGGCGAGTTCGATTTCGGTGCGTGACTCGATATTCGCGCGCATGGTCTCGACGGCGCCGTCGGGGAGTTCGGAGGTGGCGAGGAAGGGGCTTGCCGTGCCCTTGGCTCGGGCCAGGTATTCGATCTTCCCGTCGCGGGCGACGATGAAGGTCTCGCTCATCAGGTCGACGATGCCGGAGACGGCCGCGCCCATGGCGGCGGTCTCGGCGAAGCCGAAGAGGATGGCAGCGTGGATGTCGCCGTTGTGATTGAGATGCTCCGGCCGTGCCGCCATCCGCACCACAGTGCGGCCGCTGGCGAAATCCTCGGCGTCGATACCGGCGAACTGGATGAAGCCCAGTTTCTTGAAACCGTCCATCACCAGGGCACCCATGGTCGCGCTGTCCATCGCATCTCCAATCGAATTGAAACGTGTTCCAATTTCTATACCGGCTGCGCACCACGGTTGTCCATGCTCGAGAAGCGGACGAAACGGTAATAGCGGTAAGTTTTCTGCGACGTGCCCACCGCAGCCGCCGACGAAAGAACACGATGCCCCTCCCCCCGATGACCTTCAGCAAGATCACCGCGACCGCCCTGCTCGCCCTGGGGGCCACCGCCCTCTCCGCCGGAATCGTCCACGCCGATTCGCCCGCCCAGCTCCAGCCCGCGCCCCGCACGGTGGCGATCCACGGAAACGACCACGGTGTCGGCTATCTCGTCGCACTGTCCGACGATCAGCGCTCGGCGGTCACCACCCTGCGCTCCGGCCGTTTCGTGGCGGCGACCGACACCGTCACCCTGCTCGACGACGCCGGGCGCACGGTGACCACCCTGCCGCTGGCCTTCGACGTCGCCGGACAGCGGGTGGAACTGCTGCCGACCGTGGACGCGGCGGGGCGGCAGCTGACCCTCTCCCCCGTCGGCGCGGCAGCCACGCCGCTGCACGACATCTCCGCCCAGGACACCTTCTGGGCCGAATTCGAGAAGGCCAAGGCCGCCGGGATCGCCGGACTGGTCATCGGCGCGGCGATCGGCGCCGTGCTCGGCTTCCCGCTGGGCCTGTTCGTCCTCGACTTCATCACCGTGCCGGTGGCCGCCGTGGTCGGCGGTGTGATCGGCGGGCTCGCGGGCCTGGCCATCGGCGGCGGCCAGCCTCTCATCGACGCCGCCGTCGCCTACGCCAGCGGACAACCCTGATCCATCCGAGCCGCGCCGAAGACGATGCCCCGCCGCACATTCCGGTGCGACGGGGCATTGTCGTCACGGGGTGACCCGAATTGCGATCCCCGAATCGAAGCAGCAACGCGAGCCGAGGGTGCCGAGGAGCGCCGGCAGCCTGGCCAGGCGGCGGCCGCATTCGAGCCGGGGGACGGCGTTCGGGCCGCCGCATCCCCGTCGCAGCCCGGGATCGCTCGCCCGAGCTCCGCGACCGGCCGGGCGTCGCCGCCGTGGTCGGACGGACAACCGCGCCGGAGCCGGATCAGCCGGCGGTCGGGGCGGCCAGGCCGAGTATCTCGGCGGTGCGGGTGGTGGTGCGGCGGGCCAGGGCTTCGTTGTCGATCAGGGAGCGGCCGATGGTGGGCATGAGTTCGTGCAGGCGCGGCGCCCACAGGTGGCGGTAGTGCGGGAAGCAGCGGCGCAGCACCTCGAGCATGATGGCGGGGGCGGTCGAGGCGCCGGGGGACGCGCCGAGCACGGCGGCGATGGAGCCGTCCTGGGCGGCGACGACCTCGGTGCCGAATTCCAGGACGCCGCCGCGCACCGGATCGGCCTTCACGATCTGGGCGCGCTGCCCGGCGTCGATCATGGTCCACTCGTCGCCCACCGCGGCGGGAAAGAACTCCCGCAGTGCGGAGATCTTGCGCCGCCGCGTGGACACCAACTGGCCCGCCAGCAGCCGCACCAGCCCCAGATTGCTCGCGGTCACGGCCGCGAGCGGACCGATATTGTGCGGCCGCAGCGAGGCCGCGACGTCGAATACCGAGCCCTGCTTCAGGAACTTCGGGCTGGAACCGGCGTACGGGCCGAACAGCAGCGCCTGCTGGCCGTCGATGATGCGGGTATCCAGATGCGGCA
This sequence comes from Nocardia sp. CC201C, assembly GCF_030010695.1. Classification (NCBI taxonomy): domain Bacteria; kingdom Bacillati; phylum Actinomycetota; class Actinomycetes; order Mycobacteriales; family Nocardiaceae; genus Nocardia; species Nocardia sp. CC201C. The sequence goes on along the minus strand of NZ_JASCXP010000004.1, from coordinate 32,124 downwards.
TGGACATCGGCGGCGCCCCGGCCGGAACCTTGCCGTAGACCTTGGCGTCGTGCCGCTCGACCACGGCCGGATTGTCACAGCGCAGGAACCGTCCACTCACCGGCAGCAACCCGTAACCGCGCACCTCGGGAATTCCCGCCCGCTGCAACAGTTTCAACGCCCAACCGCCCGCACCAGCGAAGACGAAGCGGGCGTCGACCCGGGAGGTGATGCGATCATCGGTGTCATCGGTCGCGACCAGCCGCAGCTTCCAGGAACCGTCGTTGTTCTTGCGCAGCCCCCGCACCTCGTGCCGCAGGTACACGTCCACGCCGAGAGTTTCCAAGTGCGCGAACAGCTTTCGGGTCAGCGTCCCGAAATCGACATCGCTGCCGGTGATATCGCGGGTGGCGGCGACCGGTTCGCCCTTGGCACGGCCGCGCAACAGCAGCGGCGCCCATTCCCAGATGGTCTCCGGGTCCGCACTGAACCGCATGGAGCCGAAGAGCGGATGCTCCGACAGCGCGGCATGACGGCGGCGCAGAAAGTCCACATCGCCGGCACCGCGCACGAAGGTCATATGCGGTACCGGATTGATGAATTCCCGTGGTTTGTCCAGGATTCCGTCTTCCACCAGATACGACCACAACTGGCGGCTCAACTGGAATTGCGCATTGACCCGCAGCGCCTTCTCGATATCGACGCCACCGCCCGGTTTTTCCGAGGTGTAGTTGAGTTCGCACAGGCCCGCATGCCCCGTGCCCGCATTGTTCCAGGCCGCCGACGCCTCGCCCGCCACCTCCGGCAATCGCTCGTACACCGCGATGGACCAGGTCGGTTCCAGATGCCGCAGCAGAATTCCGAGCGTCGCGCTCATGATCCCGCCGCCGATCAACACCACGTCATAAGTACCCAGCGGCCCATGCCGTCTCGTCGTCATTGCCGAAAGACTCCCAACCGATCCTCGAGCGAGCAGGGGCACGCTAACACCGGAGTTGTACGCGCGTATAGCCGGAGCGGAAGCGACAGTGATAAACCCAACAGCTGACTCTTTTGCGACGTCGGTGGGCGAATTGGCAACGCAATTCCGCACTCGAGCTGCGATTCCGGTCGCCTCCGCCTCCCGGCCGCTCCGAGCAGGGTTGCGACTCCCGCAGGCTACTTCTTCCGGGCTCGATAGGCCGCGACCGCGTTGCGGTTGCCGCAGGCGGTGCTGCAGTAGCGGCGGGAGCGGTTGCGGGAGAGGTCGAGGAGGATGCCCTCGCAGTTGTCGTCGGCGCAGACGGCGAGGCGGGAGAGTTCGTCGGCGCGGATGAGGTCGATCATGGCCATGGCGATTTCCACGGCTATGCGGACCGGCAGCGGGGCCTCCGGTGGGACGGCGTGGATGTGGTAGTCGAGGTCGTCGTGGCGGACCAGGCGGGGGACGGCTCGATGCTCGGCGAGGATGTCGTTCACCAGGACCACCGCGCTGTCGCGATCGCTGGTGAGGAGTTGTCGCAGATGTGGGCGCAGGGCGCGGACATCCGCCAGTTCCCGCGCGTCACCGGTCCGGACACCGGTATAGCCGTGCCGCACGAAGAAGTCCGCGAGTTGCGCGGATTCCGTCAAGGTGTCCGGCTCCTCCGCCGAGTTCACCAGCTCCACCGCCGCGGCCATGGACGCCTCGGTGTCATGAGCAAAAATCATGTTGACACATTACCAACTCGACCTTAGCGTCATTAGCCATGACGACGTTGACTCATGACGCAGCCGTTCGGAATCGATTGCGCACCGGGCTGCTGCTAGCCCTGCTGTCGGCGTCGTCGTTCGGGCTGTCGGGATCGCTGGCGCGCGGAATGATGAATGCGGGGTGGAATTCCGCGGCGGTGGTGGCGGTCCGCGTACTGCTGGCGGCGGCGGTGCTGGCACCCGTCGCGCTGGTGCAGTTGCGCGGGAACTGGAAGCTGTTGCGCGACAACGCGGCCCTGATCACCGGTTACGGATTGCTGGCAGTCGCGGGCACGCAGCTGGCCTATTTCAACGCCGTCGCCCATATTGAGGTGGGCGTGGCACTGCTGGTCGAGTACACCGCGCCGGTGGCGGTGGTGGGCTGGCTGTGGCTGCGGCACCGACAACGCCCCGGGGCCACCACCGTGGTCGGCGCCGTGGTCGGACTGACCGGGCTGGTGCTGGTACTCGATCTGACCTCGGGGGCCGATACCAGCGGGGTCGGCATCGCCTGGGCGCTGGCGGCCATGCTGGGCGCGGCCTCGTACTTCGTTCTCTCCGCCCACGGTGACGGGTCCCTACCCGGAACGGTGCTGGCCGCCAGCGGTTTGCTGATCGGCGGCGTGGCGCTGCTGGCCGCGGGTGCGATCGGCGTACTGCCGCTCCGTTCGAGCACCGAACCCGTTGTCTTCCAAAGCTTCACTACCGTCTGGTGGCTGCCGCTGCTGTTCCTGGGTGTGGTCACGGCGGCATTGGCCTACGTCACCGGCATAGCGGCCACCCGGCTCCTCGGGTCGCGATTGGCCTCCTTCGTGGCCCTGTTCGAAGTGCTGGCGGCACTGGCCTTCGCGTGGGTGCTGCTCGGCGAAGCGCCGCGACCGATTCAATTGCTCGGCGGCACACTGATTCTCATCGGCGTGGTGACCGTGCGGCGCGGTGAGCCGGAGACAGTCGCAATCGACGACACAGCGGCCCCCGCCTCGCGGTAGCCGACTCGGCGGCGAGCTGTCCTCTATGTGTCGCGGGGTTTCGATCGCCACACCACCCGGGTAGGTTGTGCGCAGACATCCGGGGCCACGTGGGCCGCAAGCCGAGGAAAGAAATGCGCCGAGCCGAAAACCGCTCTGTAACAACCCGACTCGCCGGAGCGCTGGTTCCACTGCTGCTGTGCGCGATCACCACGCTCACCGCCACGGCCAGCACCGCGACGGCCGGACCGGCGGAACCCGCGCTGCGGGTGCAGGGCCGGGAGAACGGCATCGACTACGCGGTGGAACTGGCGGCGGACAACCGGGCCGCCGTCGCCACCATCGCCTCGGGCCGCTTCCTGCCCACCTGGGACGGCGAGGCCGTCATCGTCACCGATGACAACGGCATCCTGGCCGCCACCGTTCCGCTGACCTACGACATAGTCGGCAAGACGCTCGAACTCACGCCCGCCATCACCGACGACGGCCGCCGCCTCACCCTCGCCCCGGCGGACCAATCCCCGGTCCCGCTCCGCGATATCAACGCTCAGCAGCACTTCTTCGACGTCGTTCAGGCCAACCTGCCCGCCGTGGCCACCGGGGCCGCCATCGGCGGCGCGATCGGCTTCCTCATCGGCTTCCCCGCGGGCCTGTTCATCCTGGACTTCATCACCATCCCCATCACCACGGTGGTGGGAGCACTCATCGGCGGCGCCATCGGCCTCCAGCAGAGCGGCGGCGACCCGGCGGTGGAGGCCGCCCTCAGCTACGCCGAATCCCTCGTCCCCGGCGCCTCGGACACCATCCGCCCCGCCTTCGACGCCCTCCCGGAACCCCAGCCCCGCTGAGCAATTCGCACGCGACGGATGGCGCGAGAAGTCGGGCACGCTACGACACGAAGGACAGCGACTCGATTCCCATGGGATGCTCGGTGTAGTACCAGTCCCCGGTCATCTCCATGGCGAGGTCGAAGCGCACGGCGTGCCCGCTTCCCGGCCCGGACGTGATCGTCCACAGACCGTTGGGCAACCCGCTCACCGCGCTGGCACTGCCGTCCGACCAGGTGAAATCGCCCGATGTCGGCGCACCGAAACCCCGCCAGGGCAATTCGGCCCGGAACCACCCCGCCGTGATCCCCGGCAGCAGCGAACTCCGGCAGTCCCACACCTCCCCCGCCCGCCGCACACTCTGCCCGGCACTCCCACTCCCCGGAATTCGTTCGGCGGTCAGCACGCCGCCCCGATAGCATCCGCCGAACTCGGTGCCCGGCGCGGCCGCAACAGGATCGACCACTGCCGACGCCAACACCGCACCGACGAGCACAGCCAGCCCGCGAGAACCGAACACATCTACCCTCCCAACCATGGCAGCTACAGGGTGGCAACCAGCATAAGTCCAAGCGACCATCCGGATGCCGGGTCCGAGCGAATAACTTTCCATGCCGGACCCGACCCTCGCGGAACTCAGCGTGCAGGACATCGAACTGGAATTGATCCGCCGACGCAGATTCCACGCATTCGACGGCGCTCGAATCGCTGACAGTCTCGAACGCCATTCCCAACTCTGGCTCGCAGCGCATATGGACCGCTTCGGTCTCGGGCGGACGGCGCACCCGGACTGGTTTCCGCAAGGTTCCCTCATCAAGCTGCGCGACCTGCGGAGTAACCGGTGGAATGTGGACACGCTGGTGGTTCTCACCACTGACATCGGTGGCGCCGGTGAGCTCGCGAATATCGCGAGAGTCGAGAACTGGTGCGCGAATGAGCTGGCGGTACAGGAGGATACGGAGGAGGAGATCGCGGCGGCGCTCGGGTGTTCGTCGCTGGGTTTCGGGGTGTTCTCGGCGTGGTGGGACTGAGAGCGGGGACGTCCACGACGCGGTTCGGCCCCCGCTCCGTTGCCGGGGCGGGGGCCGAATGTCAGTGCGTCCCTATCGGTGTCAGCGGTAGTCGCTGAAACCGTAGTCGTCCAGCGGGACCGCGGCACCGGTGGTGGCGCCGAAGCCGTCCGGGGTGTAGTAGGTGTCGTCGTAGGACGGCACCGCGTACGCGGCCTGGCGGGCCTCCTCGGTGGGCTGGACCTGGATGTTGCGGTAGCGGTTGATACCGGTACCGGCCGGGATCAGCTTGCCGATGATGACGTTCTCCTTCAAGCCGATCAGCTTGTCGGAGCGGCAGTTGATCGCGGCATCCGTGAGCACGCGGGTGGTCTCCTGGAAGGAGGCCGCCGAGAGCCAGGAATCCGTGGCCAGCGACGCCTTGGTGATACCCATGAGCACCGGGCGACCCGAGGCGGGCTCGCCACCCTCCGCGACCACGCGGCGGTTGGCGGCCTCGAACTCGGCGCGCTCCACCAGCGAACCGGGCAGGAACTCCGTCGCGCCCGAGTCGATGATGGTGACACGGCGCAGCATCTGGCGGACGATCACCTCGATGTGCTTGTCGTGGATGGACACACCCTGCGAGCGGTACACCTCCTGGACCTCGTGGACCAGGTGGACCTGCACCTGACGCGGACCCATCACACGCAGCACCTCGTGCGGATCGGCCGAGCCCTCGAGCAGCTGCTGACCGACCTCGACGTGATCGCCGTCGGCGAGCAGACGCTCGGTGCCGTCCTCGTGCTTGAACACCCGCAGACGCTGACGCTTCGACAGCTTGTCGTAGAGCACCTCGTCCGAACCGTCGTCCGGAATGATGGTGATCTTGTAGAAGCGATCGTCGTCCTCCAGGCGCACGCGGCCGGAGACCTCGGCGATGGGCGCCTTGCCCTTGGGCACCCGAGCCTCGAAGAGCTCCTGCACGCGGGGCAGACCACCGGTGATGTCGTCACCCGCGACACCACCCTGGTGGAAGGTACGCATGGTCAGCTGCGTACCGGGCTCACCGATGGACTGCGCGGCGACGATACCGACGGCCTCACCGATGTCGACCAGCTTGCCGGTCGCCATGGAGCGGCCGTAGCAGGTCGCGCACACGCCGGTGCCGGTGGTGCAGGTCAGCACGGAGCGGACCTTCACCTCGGTGATACCGGCCTCGAGCAGCGCCTCCAGGGCGGGGTCGCCGAGGTCGTGGCCCTTCTCGACCACCACGTTGCCCTTGGCGTCGATCGCGTCGGCGGCCAGAGTGCGTGCGTAGGTGCTGGTTTCGACGTGCGCGTCACGAATGACGGTGCCGTCGGCCAGCTTCTCCGCGATCGGGACGACGATGCCACGCTCGGTGCCACAGTCGGTCTCGCGCACGATGACGTCCTGCGACACGTCCACCAGACGACGGGTCAGGTAGCCCGAGTCGGCGGTGCGAAGCGCGGTGTCGGCCAGACCCTTTCGCGCACCGTGGGTGTTGATGAAGTACTCCAGCACCGTCAGGCCCTCGCGGAAGGAGGACTTGATCGGCCGCGGGATGAACTCACCCTTCGGGTTGGTCACCAGACCCTTCATACCGGCGAGGGTACGAGTCTGGGTGAAGTTACCGGTCGCGCCCGAGTCGACGATCGTGATGATCGGGTTGTCGGCCGGGTAGTGCGCGCGCAGCGCCTGACCGACCTCTTCGGTGGCCTCCTGCCAGATCTTGACCAGGGCGTTGTTGCGCTCCTGGTGATCGAGCGCACCACGCTGGTACTTCTTCTCGATCTGATCCGACTGCGCCTCGTAGCGCTCCATGATCTCCGCCTTCTCCGGCGGAACGAGCACGTCCGACATGGAGACGGTGACACCGGAGCGGGTGGCCCAGTAGAAGCCCGCGTCCTTGAGCTTGTCCACGGTCTGCGCCACCACGATCATCGGGTAGCGCTCGGCCAGATCGTTGATGATCGCGGCCTGCCGCTTCTTCGGCATCGGCTCGTCGATGAACGCGTAGTCCGCCGGGAGCAGATCGTTGAACATGACGCGGCCCAGCGTGGTCTTGGTGGTCCACGCGTCGCCCCGCTGCCAGCCGTCGGGGAACAGCTCGGCCTCGACGTCCTTCGGCGGCCGCTGATCGGTCAGGCGGACCTTGATCAGCGAACGCACGGTCAGCTCACCGCGGTCCACGGCCATCTGCGCCTCGGCGGGCGAGGAGTAGACGCCGAACTCCGGCTCGTCCTTGGTGGCCGCGCGGTACTCGCCCTGCGCGCCCTCCTGCAGGCGGGTCAGGTAGTACAGGCCGGTCACCATGTCCAGACGCGGCATGGCGAGCGGACGACCCGAGGCCGGCGACAGGATGTTGTTCGAGGACAGCATGAGGATGCGGGCCTCGGCCTGCGCCTCCGCGGACAGCGGCAGGTGCACCGCCATCTGGTCACCGTCGAAGTCGGCGTTGAACGCCTCACAGACGAGCGGGTGCAGCTGGATGGCCTTACCTTCGACCAGCAGCGGCTCGAACGCCTGAATGCCCAGGCGGTGCAGGGTGGGCGCGCGGTTCAGCATGACCGGGTGCTCGGCGATGACCTCTTCGAGGACATCCCACACCTGGGGCCGCTGCCGCTCCACCATCCGCTTGGCGGACTTGATGTTCTGCGCGTGATTCAGGTCCACGAGCCGCTTCATGACGAACGGCTTGAACAGCTCGAGCGCCATCAGCTTGGGCAGACCGCACTGGTGCAGCTTCAGCTGCGGACCGACCACGATGACCGAACGGCCCGAGTAGTCGACACGCTTGCCGAGCAGGTTCTGACGGAAACGACCCTGCTTGCCCTTGAGCAGATCCGACAGCGACTTGAGCGGACGGTTGCCCGGACCGGTGACCGGGCGGCCGCGGCGGCCGTTGTCGAACAGCGCGTCCACCGACTCCTGGAGCATGCGCTTCTCGTTGTTCACGATGATCTCGGGCGCACCGAGGTCGATGAGGCGCTTCAGGCGGTTGTTGCGGTTGATGACGCGGCGGTACAGGTCGTTCAGGTCGGAGGTCGCGAAGCGGCCACCGTCCAGCTGCACCATGGGGCGCAGCTCCGGCGGGATCACCGGCACGGCGTCGAGCACCATGCCCATCGGCGAATTGCCGTTGGCCTGGAACGCGGCGACGACCTTCAGACGCTTCAGGGCGCGCAGCTTCTTCTGGCCCTTACCGGTGCGAATGGTCTCGCGCAGGTTCTCGGCCTCGGCCTCGATGTCGAAGTTCTCCATCAGCTTCTGGATGGCTTCGGCACCCATGGCACCGGTGAAGTACTCGCCGTAGCGGTCCTGCAGCTCGCGGTAGAGCACCTCGTCCACGATGAGCTGCTTGGTGGCCAGCTTGGTGAAGGTGGTCCAGATCTCGTCGAGACGATCCAGCTCGCGCTGGGCGCGGTCGCGCAGCTGACGCATTTCGCGCTCGCCGCCGTCCTTGACCTTGCGGCGCACGTCGGACTTGGCGCCCTCGGCCTCCAGCTCGGCGATATCCGCCTCGAGCTTCTGTGCCCGCGCCTCGAGATCGGCGTCGCGCTGATCGGCGACGGCCTTCTTCTCGACCTCCATCTCCGCCTCGAGGGTGGAGAGTTCGTTGTGGCGCAGCTCGTCGTCGACACCGACGATGACGTAGGCGGCGAAGTAGATGATCTTCTCGAGATCCTTCGGCGCCAGGTCGAGCAGGTAGCCCAGGCGCGACGGCACACCCTTGAAGTACCAGATGTGGGTGACCGGGGCGGCCAGCTCGATGTGGCCCATCCGCTCACGGCGCACCTTGGCGCGGGTCACTTCGACGCCGCAGCGCTCACAGATGATGCCCTTGAAGCGGACGCGCTTGTACTTACCGCAGTAGCACTCCCAGTCCCGGGTGGGACCGAAGATCTTCTCGCAGAAGAGGCCGTCCTTCTCCGGCTTCAGCGTGCGGTAGTTGATGGTCTCCGGCTTCTTGACCTCACCGAAGGACCAGTTGCGAATGTCTTCGGCGGTGGCCAGGCCGATCCGGAGTTCATCGAAGAAGTTGACGTCTAGCACGTAACTTCCTTTCCCCTGTTCGGGTTGAGTATGAGCAAAAGTTCGCTAAATCCGTTGCCCCGGAGCTCCTTTCAGAGCTCCGGGACCGATCGCTCACTGCGCCAGGTCGTCGACCGTCGCAGCCTCGTTGCGGGACAGGTTGATACCCAGGTTCGCCGCGGCGCGCTCCAGGTCCTCGTCGTCGCCGTCGCGCATCTCGATGGCGGCGCCGTCGGAGGACAGCACCTCCACATTCAGGCACAGCGACTGGAGTTCCTTGAGCAGCACCTTGAACGACTCCGGAATACCCGGCTCCGGAATGTTCTCGCCCTTGACGATGGCCTCGTAGACCTTCACGCGGCCGACCACGTCGTCGGACTTGATGGTGAGCAGTTCCTGCAGCGTGTAGGCCGCGCCGTAGGCCTGCATGGCCCAACATTCCATCTCACCGAAGCGCTGACCACCGAACTGCGCCTTACCACCGAGGGGCTGCTGGGTGATCATCGAGTACGGGCCGGTCGAACGCGCGTGGATCTTGTCGTCGACCAGGTGGTGCAGCTTCAGGATGTACATGTAGCCCACGGCCACCGGGTACGGGAACGGCTCACCGGAGCGGCCGTCCAGCAGCACCGCCTTGCCGTTCTCGTCGACCATGCTCTCACCGTCGCGGTTGGGCAGGGTGGAGCCGAGCAGACCGGTCAGCTCCTCCTCGCGGGCGCCGTCGAACACCGGGGTGGCGATATTGGTGTCGGCCTCCTGGCCCCACATCTCCTCCGGCAGGTTCTTGGCCCACTCCGGATTGCCCTCGACCTTCCAGCCGGTCTTGGCGATCCAGCCCAGGTGGGTTTCGAGCACCTGGCCGATGTTCATACGACGCGGGACACCGTGGGTGTTGAGGATGATGTCCACCGGAGTGCCATCCGGCAGGAACGGCATGTCCTCCACGGGGAGGATCTTGCCGATCACACCCTTGTTGCCGTGCCGGCCGGCGAGCTTGTCACCGTCCTGGATCTTGCGCTTCTGCGCCACGTACACGCGCACCAGCTCGTTGACGCCCGGCGGCAGATCGTCGTCGTCGTCACGGGAGAACACCCGCACACCGATGACCTTGCCCGACTCACCGTGCGGCACCTTCAACGACGTGTCACGGACCTCGCGGGCCTTCTCACCGAAGATCGCCCGCAGCAACCGCTCCTCCGGCGTCAACTCGGTCTCACCCTTCGGCGTCACCTTGCCCACCAGAATGTCACCGTCACGCACCTCGGCACCGATCCGCACGATGCCCCGCTCGTCGAGGTCGGCGAGCACCTCGTCGGAAACATTCGGGATATCGCGGGTGATCTCCTCGGCACCGAGCTTGGTGTCCCGCGCGTCGATCTCGTGCTCCTCGATGTGGATCGAGGTCAGCACGTCCTCCTCCACCAGGCGCTGCGACAGGATGATCGCGTCCTCGTAGTTGTGACCCTCCCACGGCATGATCGCCACCAGCAGGTTCTTACCCAGGGCCATCTCACCGTTCTCGGTGCACGGACCATCGGCGAGCACATGACCGGCCTCCACCCGCTGACCCTCGTCCACGATCGGACGCTGATTCGCGCACGTGCCCTGGTTCGACCGCTCGAACTTCCGCAGCCGGTAGCTGCGGCGGGTGCCGTCATCGTGCATGACGGTGATGAAATCGGCCGAAACCTCTTCCACCACACCGGCCTTGGCGTTCACGACCACGTCACCGGCGTCGACGGCGGCGCGCAGCTCCATACCGGTGCCGACCAGCGGCGCGTCGGAACGGATCAGCGGCACGGCCTGACGCTGCATGTTCGCGCCCATGAGGGCGCGGTTGGCGTCGTCGTGTTCGAGGAACGGGATCATGGCGGTCGCCACCGACACCATCTGGCGCGGCGAGACATCCATGTAGGTGACCTCGGCCGGGGAGACGTACTCCATCTCCTCGTTGCCGCGGCGCGCGAGCACGCGTTCCTCGAGGAAGTTGCCGTCGGCGTCGATCGGCGAGTTCGCCTGGGCGCGGACCTCGCGGTCCTCCTCGTCGGCGGTGAGGTACACGACCTCATCGGTGACGATGCCGTTCACGACCTTGCGGTACGGGGTCTCGATGAAGCCGAACGGGTTGACCCGCGCGTACACCGAGAGCGAGCCGATCAGGCCGATGTTCGGGCCTTCCGGGGTCTCGATCGGGCACATGCGGCCGTAGTGCGACGGGTGGACGTCGCGGACCTCGAGGCCCGCGCGCTCCCGGGACAGACCGCCCGGACCCAGCGCCGACAGACGACGCTTGTGGGTCAGGCCCGACAGCGGGTTGTTCTGGTCCATGAACTGCGACAGCTGCGAGGTGCCGAAGAACTCCTTGATCGCCGCCACCACGGGGCGGATGTTGATCAGGGTCTGCGGCGTGATGGCCTCGACGTCCTGGGTGGTCATGCGCTCACGCACGACGCGCTCCATGCGGGACAGGCCGACGCGGATCTGGTTCTGGATCAGCTCGCCGACCGTGCGCAGGCGGCGGTTGCCGAAGTGGTCGATATCGTCGACCTCGACCGGCACCTCCACGCCGCCGGGCGCGGTCATGACCTTGTCGCCCTGGTGCAGACGGACCAGGTACTCGATGGTCGCGACGATGTCCTCGCGGGTCAGCACCGAACCCACGACCGGCTCACCGGCGTGCAGGCCCAGCTTCTTGTTGACCTTGTAGCGGCCGACACGCGCGAGGTCGTAGCGCTTCTCCTTGAAGAACAGGTTCTCCAGCAGGGTCTGCGCGGACTCCTTGGTCGGCGGCTCGCCCGGACGCAGCTTGCGGTAGATATCGAGCAGCGCCTCGTCCTGGCCCGGAGTGCTGTCCTTCTCCAGGGTGGACATCATGATCTCGGAGAAGCCGAAGCGCTCGGTGATCTCCTCGGTGGTCAGGCCCAGGGCCTTCAGCAGCACGGTGACCGGCTGGCGGCGCTTGCGGTCGATGCGCACGCCGACGGTGTCGCGCTTGTCCACGTCGAACTCCAGCCACGCACCGCGCGACGGGATGACACGCACCGAGTGCAGCATCTTCTCGGTGGACTTGTCGATGGTCTCGTCGAAGTAGACACCGGGCGAACGCACCAGCTGCGAGACGACGACGCGCTCGGTGCCGTTGATGATGAACGTGCCCTTGTCGGTCATCATCGGGAAGTCGCCCATGAAGACCGTCTGAGACTTGATCTCACCGGTGTTGTTGTTGATGAACTCCGCGGTCACGAAGAGCGGCGCCGCGTAGGTCATGTCCTTGTCCTTGCACTCCTCGATGGAGGCCTTGACCTCTTCGAAGCGCGGGTCGGAGAAGGACAGCGACATGGAGCCGGAGAAGTCCTCGATCGGCGAGAGCTCCTCGAGCACCTCCTCGAGACCGCCGGTCGGATTGACGTCGCCGCGCGCCGCCGCTCGCTCCCGCCAGTCTGACGCGCCGATCAGCCAGTCGAACGAATCGGTCTGTAGATCGAGAAGACCCGGAACCTCCAGAGGCTCACGGATCTTCGCGAAAGACACCCGCTTCGGGGCTCCGGGGACTGTGTAGAAATCACGGCCCGCCGTGGTGGCCTTGGTCTGGGTGGAGACTGCCAAGATGCGTCCTTCCAGCACCTCACGCGCAGTCGCGTGGTGGTCCGCGACCGTCGCTTGTCTGCTACGAATTCCGCTGGTCCCCACCCGAACGAAACCCGAACAGCAAGCAGCGGAAGTAACACCGGAAGGTGGAACTTTCGTCGATGCGAACAAGGTATGGACAGGAGGCAGCCAGCGCAACGTCCAAAACTACACCCAAACCTACGGGGGTGTCAAAGTACCACCCGTTGCGGGTCGCGGCGGGCTGGCGCGCCGTACCGGTTCAGCTGACACGCTGTCGGCGTTCCCGGCCCACCGGGAGTCCCGTCTTCCGCTGGCTGCGATTGCCGGGTCACCGTTCGGGGCGAACCCCTGTGACAGCTGCCGCTGTTGTGAATAGCGTGACGGCTCGGACGAAACTCGTCAAGTGCGGCCGGTCCGACGCGTGGCGCGAGATCGTTTGGCGCGCTGGCAGATCACCGAAAAACCGGCCCCCACCAGGGGTGTGAATTTCCTTGACGGATCAGTTGTCGGCGATCTCGGCGGCCAGCCAGCGGCCGTCCACCTTCTGCATGCGCAGCACCACCGGACCGGACGCGAGCGGTTCCGGGGTGCCGTCCCGGACCGCGGAGACATTCAGGTTGACCAGCAGTTCGGCGCGCCCGGGCGTGAGCAAAGTCACACCGATCGGATCGGTGGTCACCTCGGTGTCGGTCGCCGCCTGCTTGATGGTGCTGACCGTGGTGTCGATGTACTTCTCCAGATCCGCGCGCATCCGCTCGGTCAGCACCGCGCCGACGGAGTCCTTCCACTGGTCGATCTCGGCGGCCCGGTAGCCGTAGAGCGTGGACAGGGCGTGATCGGCGGCGGCCTTCACCTCATCGGTGGCCTGATTGTCGACATAGGCGAGATTGTCGTCGTCGACGCCGGGACGCAAGGCCGCCACGACGGCGAAGACGCCGAGCAGGACCGCGGCGATCCCGCAGCCGATCGCGAGCCGCCAGGAACCGCCGGGGACGGGCGAGTGCCCGTCGACACCGGACGCGACATCGACACCGCGGGACGCGGCACCCGCACCGTGGGACGCGGACCGCCCCGGCGCGGATGTCGCGGTGACGCGCGGCTTGGTCGAACCGGCCTTCGCGAGCCCGGTCTTCGCTAGCCCGGTCTTCGCGCGCCCGGTCGTGGCGGCACCGCTCTCCCCGGCCCCGCTCGTCGTGCCCACGTCCTTCGCGGCCCCAGCTTTCGCGGCCCCGGCCCTCGCAGTCCCAGCTTTCGCGGCCCCAGCTTTCGTAGTCTCAGCTTTCGCGGCCCCAGCTGTCGCGGCCCCGGCCCCGGCCTGCGTGGCCCCGTTCTTCGGGTCTGTGCCCGTGTTCGCGGTGGAGGCTCGCGGGTGGTCGGCATCTGCCGACGTCCGCCGTGCCGATCCGGCCTGCCCCTCGCGGCCGAGGGCGCGGCGGGAGGACGAGTCCTGTGGCGTGCCGGAGGTGCGGCGCTTGGGGGTGACGCGGTTGACGGGTCGCTTGTCGGCCATGGTCGCTGCCTCCTATCGGCCCGGCTCTTGCGGCTGCTGATCGTTCGACTGCTGCTCCGCGGCCACCGGCTGCTCGCCGGGCTGCGGCTGCTCGCCGGGCTGGGACTGCTCGCCGGGCTGCGGCTGCTCGCCGGGCTGGGACTGCTCGCCGGACTCGGGCTGGCCACCGGACTCGGGCTGGCCACCGGACTCGGGCTGGCCACCGGACTCAGGCTGGCCACCGGACTCGGGCTGCTCGGCGGGTGCGGGCTCGGTGGGCAGCGCGCCCGCGTCGAGCGATACCGGCTCGCCCAGGTTCCGCGCCTGCTCGGCCTTCCAGGTGTCGCCTTCCTTCACCATGTCCAGATTCCACAGTTGGCGGAAGGTGGCGGGTTGGCCGCCGGGCCAGGCGCGGGTGATGCGCAGCACGACGAAGGCGGTGGCGCGGTCGTTCTCGCTGGCGAGCGAGGTGACGGTGGCGCCCTCCACCTCCGACCGCATACGCGTCTGCGCCTCGGCGACCTGGGCTTTCAGCGAATCGAGGTCCTTGGTCTGCTCCTCCCGGAGCGCACCGGTGGTGGAGGACAGCATGGTCCGCAGCGATCCGTCGACGTCGTCGGGGTCGAAGGTCATGAGGTTGACCGCGGCCTGCCGGGCGTCGTTCAAGGCGGTGTCGCGAGCGTCGGCGCGGCCGTTGTCCTGCACGAGCCCGCCCACGATCCAGGCGTAGCCGAACCACACCGCCGCCACCGCCGCCACCGCGAGCAGGGCGACGGCGGCCACCGTGACACCCGTGCGCACGGAGCGGTCGACGGATTCGCTGTCGTGTTGCTGACTCACGCCGTCACCATACTTTCCGCCGGATTCCTCACCGTTTCGGCGTCACGCCGAGCAGCGTGGCCAGTTGGGTGGCGACCGGATTGAGATTCAGCTTGTCCGGATCGACCTTGGGGTTGTCGTCCCACGGCTGGGGAACGCTCGGATCGGCGAACTCGGCCCGTTCACCACCGCGCACGGCCGTCGGATTACCTTGCGGCACCAGGCATTTGGCCTCGGTATTGAACGGGAAGTCGTCGCGGCTGTCGTCGAAATCCGGGTTCTGCGCCCGCATCTCGTCCAGAATCCGCTGGGTGCCCTCGTAGCCGACGGTGCAGGCGGGCGGATTGTTGGTCTCCAGCACCAGGCCGAAGTGGGTGGTGCCGTCGCCGGGAGCGGTCGCGGACGCGCCGATGGACAGCAGCGGCAGCATCTGCAGCACCGGGCCGAGCGCGTAGAACTTCGGCGAGATGGTGAGCAGCAGGGTGCGCAGGTTCGCCAGGTCGCGAGTGAGCGCGTCACCGCTCTCCCGCAGCAGCTGCGAGATCTGGCTGCCCGCGTCGGTGCCGGTGCCGATCAGCCGCCGCACATCCGGATCGCTGGAGCGCAGCTGCGCCGAGAGCCGGTCCAGGCCGTCGCTGAACTGCCGGATGGCCGGGGACTGTTCGGCCTGGGTGGTCAGCACCGTCTGCGCGTCCCGGATGAGCCGCAGGGTCTGCGGCAGCGCGTCCACGCCGGTCTCGGTGAACCGGGCCAGCGAATCCACCAGCACCTGGAGTTCGTCGCCCTTGCCGTCGAACGCCTTGCCGAGTTCGGTGATGGTGGTGGACAGCGCCACCAGGTCGGTGCTGCTGGCGAAGTGATTCACGCTGGCGAGCAGATCCTCGACCGGGATCGGGGTCCGCGCGCCGTCGATGACGGAGCCGTCCCGCAGGTACGGCGCACCCGCGGTGCTGGGCACCAGGTCCACGTACTGCTCACCGATGGCGGAACGGTTGGCCACCACGGCTTTCGCGCTCCGCGGCACCTTGGGCGCGCCGGAGTCCAGCTCGAGCGTGATCAGCACGCCGTCGGGGATGATCTCCTGCTTGCCGACCCGGCCCACCGGAACGCCCCGGTAGGTGACCTCCGCGCCCGGGGACAGATTGCCCGTGGTCGCCTGCTTGTCGTCGGTGTCGACGATCCGCACCTGCACCCGGTACAGGCCGAAGCCCAGCATATTGTCCAGGCGCACGTATTTCGCGCCAACGAACACCACGCCGAGCACGGCGATCAGCCCGAAGGCGATCAGCTGGTAGCGCACCAGTTTGCTCATCGCGGACCACCCACTCCCAGCTGGTCGAGCAGTGAACCGAGCGGATCGGTCGGAATGGGCAGTCCGGCTGGGAGCTGCGGGCGCACCACGGTGGGCGGCAGCGGCAGCAGCGAGACCGTCGGCCAGCCCGGACGCGGACCGTTGCCGTTGTAGTACGGATTGGATCCGTCCACCGGCACCGGCCGTCCGTTCGGCGGGATGTACACCGGGTCCTGTTTGCCCACACCGAGATTCGACAGCAGCGTGCCGATCTGCAGGTCCACCGACAGCCAGGTGTTGACCTGTCCGCCGAAGGCGGACTTGATGGCCTCGTCCGGGAACGGGTAGGTCGGTATGAGCGGGAACGCGGTGACCAGGTCGTCGGCGCCGCTACCCAGCGCCTGCAGGGTGGGGCGCAGCGAGTTGAGGTCGCGGATCAGGTCGTCCTTGGAGTTGTCCAGGACATCGAATCCGGCCTGGCCGACCCGGTCCAGCTGGCCGAGCAGCTGGATCAGCTGCGGCCGCTGCTCCTCCAGAATCCGGATGCCCGTGGGCAATTCGTCGAGCACCTGCGAGATCTGGGTGGTCTGCCCGCTCAGGCGACTGCTCAGGGTGTCGAGCCCGTCCAGTGCGCGGGTGATGTCGTCGACCTGCTGGTTCAGCCCGTCGATCAGGGTGTTCGCCTGCTCCAGCAGATCGCGCACCGTGCTCTCGCGACCCTCGAGCGCCTTGTTCAACTCCACCACGATGGGCTGCAACTGCGCCACGCCGCCGCCGTTGAGCAGCAGGGACAGCGCGCCGAGCACCTGCTCCACCTCGGTCGCGGTGCGGGTGTTCGCCACCGGGATGACCGCGTTGTCGGCCAGCTTGGCCGCGGCGGGATCGTGGGTGGGCACCGACAGTTCGATGAACTTCTCGCCCAGCAGATTCGTCTGCCGCACCTCGGCGCGGGCGTTGGCGGGCAGGTCCACCGAATTTCGCACCACGGCCTTGACGCTGGCGGTCCAGCCGTCCGGCGCGAGTTCGATCGTGTCGACGCGGCCCACCGCCACCCCGTCCACCTTGACCGTGGACTGCGGCACCAGATCCAGCACATCGGCGAAGCGGATGTCGAGGTGCAGCGGATCGTCGCCGACGCTCGGCCCGCCGGGCAGCGGAATGCTGTACGCGCCGTCACCGCATCCGGCCAGCAGCGTCACCGCACTCAGTGCGGTCGCAACGGCGGCAACGCGGCGGCCGAACGCACCGCCGCGAAGGCGGCCGAACGCACCGCCGCGGCGGCGGGTTCCGGCCGCCAGCGCGCGCGGACGACGGGGAGCGCTCATCGCTGTCCACCTCCTTGCGACGGCGGGGCCTGGTCCGACGGATTGCCGGGCACGGTGCCCGGCACCGGGGCACGCTGCTGGTTCTCGCCGCTGAGGATGCCGAACGGCAGGATCAGCGACGGTGTGGTCACGCCCGCGGTGATCTGCGCGGCAATCGTCTCGCAGTGATCGAGGATGGGCCGCATCTGCCGGGTGATGGCGTCGAACTTCGGGTCGCCCGGGCGCAGCTTGCCCAGATCCAGCATCTTGCAGATGACCCCGAAGGGGTCTTGCAGATCGGTGAAGTTCGGGCGCATGTCGAGGGTGCCGGTCTCACCGTTGTGCACATTGATCAGATTGCTCAGCGCGGTCGGGATGAGTGGCAGCGCCGCGGCCAGATCCTCGCGTTGGTCGGCGAGGGTCTGGGTGAGCTGGGTCAGCGCGTCGGCATTGGCCTGCACCAGTTCCCGGTTGTCGTCGATGAACCGGGCCACGTCGCCGAGCGCGACGGACAGCAGGTTCA
The DNA here is from genome assembly GCF_030010695.1 of Nocardia sp. CC201C. Classification (NCBI taxonomy): domain Bacteria; kingdom Bacillati; phylum Actinomycetota; class Actinomycetes; order Mycobacteriales; family Nocardiaceae; genus Nocardia; species Nocardia sp. CC201C. The sequence continues at coordinate 14,560 of NZ_JASCXP010000004.1, read as the reverse complement.
GCGCGTCACCGAGGGTGCTGCGTTCGTCGGCGAGGAAGCCCGCCAGATCGGCCAGCTGCGCGTTGAACTGCCGCACCTGGGCGTCGTTGCGCGCCAGCGCCGTCACGAACACCTGCAGGTTCTTCACCGTGTCGAAGATGTCGGATCGCGAATCACCCAGCACCGCGGCGGCTTTGGACAGCTGCTCGAAGCTGTTGGCCAGCGCCTCGCCGTTTCCGGCCAGATTGGCGGAGGTGGTGCGCACCAGCTCGTTGAGCGCACCGTCGGCGTTCGCGCCATCGGGTCCGAGCGCGTCGGAGAGTTCGGTGATGCTCCGGTAGAGCCGGTCCACCTCGACCGGGGTGGCGGTGCGCTCCTTCGGAATGGTCGCCTCGCGCCCCATCTTCGGCCCGCCCCGGTACACCGGCGTGAGCTGGATGTAGCGGTCCGACACCACCGAGGGCGTGATCTGCGCGGCCTTGGCGTCGGCCGGGATGTCGTATTCGCGATCGACGCTCATGACGATCTTCACCTGATCGCCCATGGGCTCGATGGAGTCGACGCGACCCACCGGCACGCCGAGGATGCGCACATCGGAGCCCTCGTAGATGCCGATGGACTTGTCGAAGTAGGCGGTGATCCGGGTGGTGGTGAACCTGTCGAAACCCCACCACGCCACGGCGGCGATGAGCACCGCGCCCGCTACGGCGGCGGCGAGAATCGCCCTGCCGCGCGAGGATTCCCGCAGGCCGGTCAGCACGTCGCGAGCCATGCCTAGCCTCCCATCTTCCGGATCGGCTCGCGGTAGCCGGGCACTTCCGGCAGCGCGGGCGGAATCAGGTTGGTGATCACCGCGTCGAACCAGCGGCCGGTGCCGAGCACATTGGCGTAGAGGCCGTAGAAGGGCGCGGCCAGTGTCAGCGTCTTGGAGATGTCGGCCTGGTGGGCATTGAGGATGTCGATGGTCTTGCGGAGATTGGTGAGCGCGGGCCCGATCTGTTCCTCGTTGTCGTGCACCAGCGCGCTCAGTTCCGCGCCGATGGTCTTCGCGCCCGTGAGCAGCTGCCGGATCGCCTGCTGCCGGATATTGAGTTCGGCCAGCAGCTGTCCGCCGTTCGCGAGCAGCCGTTCGAATTCGGCATTGCGGTCGGCGAGCACCTGACTGGTCTGCTTGGTGGCGGCGAACAGGGTGCGCAGCTTCTCGTCCCGCTTGGCGATGGACTCCGAGAGCCGGGCGACGCCGTCGATGGAGCCGCGGATCTCCGGCGGGGTCGCCGAGAACGCCTCCGACAGCACCCGCATGCTCTGGGCCAGCTGCGCGGTGTCGGTCTGCTCGATGTCCTCGGCGGCGTCGCTGAAGGCGTCCACCACGTCGTAGGGGGATACGGTGCGCGACAGCGGGATTCGCGCGGAGGGGTCGGCCGCGCCGGAGCCCTTGGGGTCCAGGGCCAGATACTTCTGGCCCAGCAGCGTCTTGATCTGGATGGAGGCGGTGGTCTCGTTGCCGATCCAGGCGTCCTGGGTGCGGAAGTCCACCAGCACCCGGTCGCCGTCGAGCCGCACATCCTGGACGGAGCCGACCTTGACGCCCGCGATGCGGACCTCGTTGCCCTGCTTCAGCCCGGCGGCCTCGGAGAACTCCGCGGTGTACTTGGTGCCCGCGCCGATGATGGGCAGCCGGTCCAGGCTGAACGCGGTCATGGTCACCAGCAGCACCATGGCCAGGCCGATCCCGCCCATGAAGGCCGGGCTGCGCGCGCCGAGTACGGTCCGGTCGTCCATCAGCGGCCTCCCTTTCCGTGGCAGCGCGGCGCCGGGTTGGTGTAGATCGGCTGGTTGATGGTGGGCATGTCGGCGGGCAGGTTCAGCTGCGGCGCGTCCGGCACACCCGGCCCGGCGACGATGTCGATGCCGCACAGGTAGAACTGGAACCAGGAGCCGTAACTCGCGGCCCTGCCGAGCTTCTCCATCTTGATGGGCAGATTCGTCAGTCCCTCGTCGACCTCGGGCTGCCGGGCATTGAGGGTGCCGGTGAGCTGGTTGAGGCCGGCAATCGCGCCCTGCAGATTGGGTCGGGTCGGCACCAGTAGGTCCGCGGTGGCGGCGGCCAGATCGCCCAGGGAGCTGACCGCCCGGCCGATGGTGCCGCGTTCGGCGTTCAGTCCGGAGATCAGCGCCTCGGTGTTGACGATCAACTGATCCAGCTGCCCGTCCCGCGAATTGACGGCGTCCAGCACGGCGTTCAGGTTCTCCACCACCGCGCCGATCACCGCGTCCTTGTCGGCGATCTTGTTGGTGAGGCTGGCGGTGCTGGCCACCAGATCCCGGATAGTGCCGGATTCGCCCTGGAAGACCTGGATGATCTCGTAGGACAGTTTGTTCACGTCATCCGGTGTCAGGGTCTGGAACAGCGGCCGGAAGCCGTTGAACAGCTCGGTGAGGTTGAGTGCGGGCGTGGTGCGCTCCAGCGGGATGGTGGCGCCCTCGTTGATCTTGCGCCCCTGCTCCCCCGCGCCCTGCTCCAGCGCGATATAGCGCTGCCCCACCAGATTCCGGTACTTGATGGTGGCCGTGGTGGAGGCGGGCAGCCAGTCGCGGTCGTTGAGTTCGAACCGCACCTCGGCCAGCCGCCGCTCCACGATGGACACCCCGGTCACCTTGCCGACCCGCACCCCGGCGATGCGCACCTCGTCGCCCGGATTGAGCGAGGTGACATCGGTGAAGCGAGCCTTGAACTCGGTGCCGCCGCCGGTGTAGTTGGCGATGGTCAGGCCCAGCACGCCGGTGGCCAGCACGGTCACCACCACGAAGGCGATGAGCTTGGCCAGGGTGGGGCCGAGGCCGCGCAGCTTGTCGGTCATCGCACGCTCACCTCACTGCCGCGCAGGGCCGGGGCCGCGATCCGGGTCACCCAGCTCGGCACCTCGTCCGGCGAGACGCCGTGTGCCGCACCGTAGATCGCGCCGAGGGTCTGCTGTTCGGCGGGCGATCCGACGGAGCTGGGAGCGAATGGTCCGTACACGCGGTACTGGGGTTCGGGCATGAGTCCGATGCTCTGGTCGCCGGGGTTGCGGCTGGGCGGCTGGTAGGAGCCGTCGTTGCCGGAGCCGTTGGTGTACTGGCCCGGGTCCACGCCGAGCGGATACTCCGGGATGCACATGGCCCCACGGGGATCGAACCAGCGCGGCTCGTCCTGGTTGGGCAGGTAGCGGCCGCGCGGATTGACGATCTCCACGGACACGCGCGAGCCCGGAAGATCGGTGCCCTTGCCGAAGATGTCGTCGATGCGCGGCTTCATCTGCGCGAAGTTCGCCAGCGCGCAGGAGTAGCCGGGCGAGTACTTCGCCAGCGCCTCCAGTGCGGGCCGGGCGTCGGCGGCCACGTCGATGATGTTGTCGCGGTTGGCGATCAGGAAGTCGGCGGTGGTCGCGGCGCTCGGGGTGAGCGTGGCCAGCAGGGTGTCGATCTGCGAACGCTGCTGCACGATGGTGGCATTGGTGGTGCGCAGATTGTCCAGCGCGGAGACCAGCTGCGGGGCGGCGTCGGCGTAGGTGTCGGCGACGGTGGCGAACTGGCGCAGATCCTCTTGCAGCGTCGGCAGTTCCACATTCACCTCGGTGAAGATGCGGTGCAGGCGGTCGATGGTGTTGCCGAGTTCCTCGCCCCGGCCCTGCAACGCCTGCGAGAGCGCGCCCAGCGTGGAGGCCAGGTACTGCGGCGGCACCGCCTGCAACAGCGGCAGCAGATTGTCCAACAGCTGACTCACCTCGACGGCATTGCCGGAGGTGTCCTGCCGCAGGGTGACATCCTCGGTCAGCGTGCCGGTCGGGTTCTCCGGCCACACCAGGTCCACGTACTTCTCGCCGAAGAGGGTTTTCGGCAGCAGCCGGGCGGTGACATTGGCCGGGATCTGTTCGGCCCGATCCGGATCGATGGCCAGGTGCAGGGTGACCTCGCCGTCGCTGAAATCGCTGGAGCGCACCTCGCCCACCGTGATGCCGCGAACCTTCACATCCGCGTTGCGGGTCAACGCGTTTCCGACCGTGTCGGTGATGAGGTCGACCCGCACGGTCTCCACGAACGCCTTGTTGTAGACGGCGATCGTGGTGCTGAGGAACAGCGCCATCACCACGAAGAACAGCACCCCGAGGGTCCGGGTGCGCAATGTCTCCGTGGACCGCCACAGTTGCACGCGCCTCGGATTGCTCATGCTGTCTCACTCATCCGGCCACCCGCACCGTCGTGGTCGTGCCCCAAATCGCCAGGGACAGGAAGAAATCGAGAATGTTCACCAGCACGATCGCAGCGCGCACCGCGCGTCCCACGGCCACGCCGACACCCGCCGGACCGCCGGTGGCGTTGAAGCCGTAATAGCAGTGCACCAGGATGATGACGAAGGCGAATACCAATACCTTGAGGAACGAATAGAGCACGTCCTCGGGTGGTAGGAACAAACTGAAATAGTGGTCGTAGGAGCCGCTGCTCTGCCCGTTGAAATAGATGCTGATCGACCGCGACGCCAGATAGGTGCCCAGCAGGCCGACGATATAGAGCGGAATGACGGCCAGGAAGCCCGCGATCACCCGGGTGGTCACCAGGAACGGCACGCCCGGCACCGCCATCACCTCGAGCGCGTCGATCTCCTCGGAGATGCGCATGGCGCCCAATTGCGCGGTGAATCCACAGCCCACCGTCGCCGAGAGGGCCAGCGCCGCGACCAGCGGCGCGAGTTCACGGGTGTTGATGTAACCGGTCAGGAAGCCGGTGAGCACGCCGGAACCGAGGGCGTCGAGCGCCTTGAAGCCCTGTAGACCCACCACCACGCCGACCGACGCCGACATGAACACGATGACGCCGATGGTGCCACCGATCACCGCCAGCGCGCCCGATCCGAAGGTCACCTCGGCCAGCAGCCGCATGACCTCCTTGCGGTAGTGCACGGCCGTGCGCGGAATCCAGGCGATGGCACGGGTGTAGAACGACATCTGATCGCCCGCGCGGTCGATGACGTTCACCGGCGATTTGAGCACGCCGACCACCCGGCGCGCCGACCGACCGAGGGGTGTGGTGCGCTGCGCGACGACCATGGATCACGCGCCCTTGGCGGGGACGACCTGAAGATAGATCAGGGTGAGGATCAGGTTCAGGAAGAAGAGGACCAGGAATGTGATCACCACGGATTGATTCACCGCGTCACCTACTCCTTTCGGACCCCCTTTCGGATGCAACCCCTTGTACGAGGCGATGACCGCCGCGACCAATCCGAAGATGGCCGCTTTGATCTCGCCGATCCACAGATCCGGCAGCTGCGCCAGCGCGGAGAACGACGCCAGATACGCGCCCGGCGTACCACCCTGCAACCCCACGTTGAAGAAATAGCCGCCCGCGATGCCGACCACCGAGACCAGGCCGTTGAGCAGCAGCGCCACCAGCATCATGCCCAGCACCCGCGGCACCACCAGGCGCTGCACCGGATCGATGCCGAGCACCTCCATGGCGTCGATCTCCTCGCGGATGGTGCGCGAGCCGAGATCGGCGGCCACGGCCGATCCGGCGGCGCCGGCGATGATCAGCGCGGTCACCACCGGAGCCGCTTGCTGGACGGTTGCGAGCACACTGGTCGCGCCGGTGAACGACTCCGCGCCGAGCTGCTTGATGAGCGAGCCGGTCTGCAGGGCGACCACCGCGCCGAACGGGATTGCCACCAGGGCGGCCGGGAGGATCGAGACGCTCGCGATGAACCACGACTGCTCGACGAACTCCCGCCACTGGAAAGGCCGGCGAAAGGTCTTGCGCGCCACGTCGAGCAGCAGCGCGAAAATGTTGCCAGCTTGGGCAAGTCCCGACTCGACCGGTGTGCGCAGCCGTGTCAGGGATCGATTCACGGGCCGTATGTTACCCGTTAGTCAGGTCGTGTCCAGCCGTAGTGTCGTAGGCGCCCTGGTAGGCGGGAATGACCTGCGTGTCGCCGTTTTCGTCGAGGGACTCCTGAATGGCGACCTGGGCGGCGTGCGGCAGCGTGTGCATGATCTGGCGCACCCGCTCGCGACGGCGGTGCACCGCCTGACGCACCGGCATACCCGGGGTCGCCCGCATCTGCGGAATGATGCCCTCGACCTCTTCGGCGCCGCCGGCGTGGTGACCGGAGTCGAACATGGCCTGCTCGCGCGCCATCTGGGCCTCGTCCTTCTCCTCGGACATGCCGATGGGACCCTGCATGCGGCCGTTGAGGAACTGCTTGACCACCGGTTCCTCCGAGGTGAGCAGCACCTCGCGGGGGCCGAACATGACCAGTTGCCGACGGAACAGCATGCCGATGTTGTCGGGCACCGAACGGGCCAGGTTGATGTTGTGGGTCACGATCAGGATCGTGGCGTCGATCTGCGAGTTGATATCGATCAGCAGCTGCGACAGATAGGTGGTGCGGACCGGGTCCAGACCGGAGTCGGGCTCGTCGACGAGGATGATCTGCGGATCCAGCACCAGCGCGCGGGCCAACCCGGCGCGCTTACGCATACCGCCGGAGATCTCACCCGGGAGCTTGCCCTCCGCGCCGAGCAGACCGGTCAGCTCCAGCTTCTCCATGACGATCTTCTTGATGTCCGACTCGGACTTCTTGGTGTGCTCCCGCAACGGGAAGGCCACATTGTCGAAGAGGTTCATCGAGCCGAACAGCGCGCCGTCCTGGAACAGCACGCCGAAGAGCTTGCGGATCTCGTAGAGTTCCTTGTTGGAGCAGGTGGTGATGTCGGTGCCGTCGATGTAGATGGACCCGCGCTCCGGGCGCAGCAGACCGATCAGTGACTTCAGGAAGACGGATTTACCGGTACCGGACGGGCCGAGCAGAGCGCTGACTTCCCCCGGCGGCAGGGTCAGAGTGACATCCTGCCAAATACGCTGCGAACCGAACGACTTGGTGATGCCTTCGGTCCTGACCTCGACGCCCACGCCAACCTCCACAATTCTCCGACGAGCGCACTACTGCGGCAGACCACGGGTTACTTCGCGCGGTGTGGCGCATCACAGTAGGTCCGGTCACTGTATCGCATGTGACCCGTCCCGGACACCGGGACCTGACTCACGAGTAGAAACAACTGTTCGTGATCGTCGATCACGGCACGATCACAATGGTGAGCCGACATCGGATACCGGTATCGGAAATACGAAAAGGGCGGCCCCGTGACGGGACCGCCCTTCGCGGCGTGTGCCGTGAAATTACTTCACGGAAACCTTGGCGCCGGCCTCTTCCAGCTTGGCCTTGGCGGCATCGGCGGCGTCCTTGGCGACCTTCTCCAGGATCGGCTTCGGGGCACCCTCGACCAGGTCCTTGGCTTCCTTCAGGCCCAGGCCGGAGACGATCTCGCGGACCACCTTGATGACCTGGATCTTCTTGTCGCCGGCACCCTCGAGGATGACGTCGAACTCGTCCTGCTCCTCGGCGGCCTCGGCGCCACCGGCGGCCGGGGCACCGCCGACAGCGGCGACGGCGACCGGAGCGGCCGCGGTGACCTCGAACTTCTCCTCGAACGCCTTCAGGAACTCCGAGAGCTCCAGCAGGGTCATGTTGCCGATTTCCTCGAGCAGCTGCTCAACGTTGGCCATTGTGCTTCCTTTCGGTGGTGATCATCGCCGCGCGGCGGCGACGACATGCTTGTGGTGGTGAGGTGCAGCCGTCAGGCCGCTTCGCCCTCGTTGCGCTTCTTCTCTTCCAGCGCAGCGACCAGGCGGGCGGTCTTCGAAGCCGGGGCGGCGAACAGCCCGGCGGCCTTGTAGAGGTTGCCCTTCATGGCGCCGGCCAGCTTGGCCAGCAGGACCTCGCGGGACTCCAGGTCGGCGATCTTCTCGACCTCGGACACGGACAGCGCGGCGCCGTCCATGTAGCCGCCCTTGATGACCAGCTGCTTGTTGTCCTTGGCGAACTGCTTCAGGGCCTTCGCGGCATCGACCGGCTCACCGGAAATGAAGGTGATCGCGGTCGGACCGACGAACAAGTCATCCAGGCCAGTGACGCCCGCCTCGGCGGCGGCCAGCTTGACCAGGGTGTTCTTGGCGACGGAGTAGGTAGCGTTCGCACCCAGCGCACGACGCAGCTCGGTGATCTTGCCGACCGACAAGCCACGGTACTCCGTGACAACGGCGGCCGTGGATCCCTTGAACTGCTCCGCGATCTCCGCGACCGCGGTGACCTTCTCGGGCTTGGCCATACTTCGCCTCCTCTCTGGATGGTCGGTTCTCGATGAACTACCGACGTCCGGTGGGAGGCCCGGAGACAAAGCAAACGCCCCGGACGCAGAGTGGTCCCGGGGCGTACAAGAAACATATGGCGAGGTGATTCGCGATGTTTCCCAACCTCGGCTCTCCCTGCGTGGGCCGCCGGCAATATCGCCGGACCTTCGACTGCCTGACGGCAGCGACCAACGGTCTTCGGTAGAACGATTGGGGTGGACATCGAACGCGTCGATGACCGTGGATCAGAATAGCCGAAGGGCCACCCATCCGCCAAAACGGGGGTCGGTGACCCTCGCCTCGAGCGCAGCGGCCCACACGGCGGGCCGTCCGCGCCCTCGCACGGGGATCTGGGGGGCGAGGTCCCACAGCTACCCCCCGTGCGCGAACCCGACGGGTGCGCAAAGCAAAGAGCCGGTGCGGAATTCCGCACCGGCTCTTCGTTTTCGCGTTGCTACGCGACCGGGAGGATTACGCGTCCTCGTCGGTCAGGTTGCGGGTGCGGTTCGGGTCCACCGGGATGCCCGGTCCGGTGTTGGTCGAAATCGTCACCTTCTTGACGTAGCGGCCCTTCGCGGTGGAGGGCTTCACGCGCAGGATCTCCTCGAGGGCGGCGCCGTAGTTCTCGACCAGCTTGGTGTCGTCGAAGGACGCCTTGCCGATCACGAAGTGCAGGTTGGCCTGCTTGTCGACGCGGAAGTTGATCTTACCGCCCTTGATGTCGTTGACGGCCTTGGTCACGTCGGGGGTGACGGTGCCGGTCTTCGGGTTCGGCATCAGGCCGCGGGGGCCCAGCACGCGCGCGATCCGGCCGACCTTGGCCATCTGATCCGGGGTGGCGATGGCGGCGTCGAAATCCAGCCAGCCGCCCTGGATGCGCTCGATCAGGTCCTCGGCGCCGACGGCGTCCGCACCGGCGGCCTCGGCCTCGGCGGCCTTGTCGCCGACCGCGAACACGATGACGCGGGCGGTCTTACCGGTGCCGTGCGGCAGGTTGACGGTGCCGCGGACCATCTGGTCGGCCTTGCGGGGGTCGACGCCCAGACGGACGGCGACCTCGACGGTCGCGTCGGTCTTCTTGGTGGCGGTCTCCTTCGCCAAGCGGGTGGCCGCCAGCGGGGAGTACAGCTGCGAGCGGTCGACCTTGGCGGCCGCCTCGAGGTAAGCCTTGCTTCGTTTTGCCATGATTGTCTGTCCTTGTCTCAGTCAGAAGTGGTGCGGGACTGGCCGTCCCTCCCACGGGAGCCTGTATCCAACTGCGGCATTCGCGGGGTCCTACGTGGTTACGCAGGCTGCCGCCTCCGGACCCTGAGCGCATGCCGCGAAGGCTCACTCCGCGATGGTGATACCCATCGAGCGGGCGGTGCCAGCGATGATCTTCGCCGCGGCGTCGATGTCGTTGGCGTTCAGGTCTTCCTGCTTGGTCTTGGCGATCTCACGGATCTGGTCCATGGTGACCTGGGCGACCTTGTTGCGGTGCGGCTCGGCCGAACCCTTCTGCACACCGGCGGCCTTGAGCAGCAGCTTGGCGGCGGGCGGGGTCTTCAGCTTGAAGTCGAACGAGCGGTCTTCGTAGACCGTGATCTCGACCGGGATGACGTTGCCGCGCTGCGACTCGGTCGCGGCGTTGTACGCCTTGCAGAACTCCATGATGTTGACGCCGTGCTGACCCAGCGCCGGACCGACCGGCGGAGCCGGGTTGGCCTGGCCGGCCTGGATCTGGAGCTTGATGAGCCCAGCGACCTTCTTCTTCTTCGGGGGCATCTTTCTTCCTTGGGTAGGTTCCTTACGGATTCCCGTAAGCCTTATCCGGGACATGCGCCCATTCGCGCTCCGAATGTCAAGTCGAAACGCAGGCGCAACCCGGCAAGTCTACGCGGACGCGAAAAAGGCGGTGATACCGGCCCGTCGGCCGGATATCACCGCCCGATCGCGCTTAAATCTTGGCGACCTGGGTGAAGGCCAGTTCGACCGGAGTCTCGCGGCCGAAGATCGAGACCAGCACCTTCAGCTTCTGCTGCTCGGCATTGACCTCGGAGATGCTGGCCGGCAGCGTCGCGAACGGACCGTCCATGACGGTGACCGACTCGCCGACCTCGAAATCGACCTCGATGACCGGCTTGGCGGGCGCGGCCTCGCCACCGGCGGCGGGGGTCGCGGCGGCAGCGGCGGCAGCCGGGGCGGCCTTCTTCTGCTGCGCGGCCGGAACCAGGAACTTCACCACGTCGTTGATCGACAGCGGGGACGGCCGCGAGGTCGCGCCCACGAATCCGGTGACGCCGGGGGTATTGCGCACCGCACCCCACGACTCGTCGTTCAGATCCATGCGGACCAGGATGTAGCCCGGCAGCACCTTGCGATTGACGTTCTTCTTCTGGCCGTTCTTGATCTCGGTGACCTCTTCGGTCGGAACCTCGACCTGGAAGATGTAGTCCTCGAGACCGAGGTTCTGAACGCGGGTCTCGAGATTGGCCTTCACCTTGTTCTCGTATCCCGCGTAGGAGTGCACGACATACCAGTCGCCGGGGGCGCGACGCAGCGCGGCCTTCATCTCCGCGACCGGGTCGGCGGGCTCGGCGTCAACGGGCTCGGCGGCTACGGGCGCGGCGGGCTCAGCTTCCGCGGTCGGCGCAGCGGCCGCGGATTCCTCGACGCTCTCGGTGGCCTCCACCGTGTCGTCGACCGGGAATTCGTCGGTTGTGCCGTTCTCCGGGGTGCTCACTGGGCACTCGCTTTCCTGTGTCGTCACGTACATCCTGTGCGCGCCGGGTGTCTTACCCGGCGGATGGCTCCGCCCTCTCGGACATTCGGCCGAACCACCTGTCCGCGACGGTACCCGGCGTCGGCGGTCAGCTAGCCGAACAGCCAGTCGACACCCTTCACGAACGCCACATCCAATCCGGCGATGAACGCGACCATGAAGACCACGAACACCAGGACCACGCTCGTATAGGTGATCATCTGCTTGCGGTTCGGCCAGATGACCTTGCGCAGTTCCGAGATGACCTCTTTGAGGAACTTCACCAGGCGCTTGAACGGATTGCCCGAACGACCCGTGTCGGCCTTCGCCTTCTTGGACGGCCGGTCGATGGTCGCGACCGGACCCGTCGAGGTCTTCGTCAGCGACGGCGTCGAGGCCGCGGTACGTGTCCGCCGGGCGGAACGCTTGCCGCTCGGACGAGCCACCGCGGTGTCCTCGCCATCCTCGGCAGCGCCGTGGCGATCATCCCGCTCGCTCACGTCGATCCTCTCTCGTCGCTGGCATTCAGGGCAGGGGCGACAGGACTTGAACCTGCAACCTGCGGTTTTGGAGACCGCTGCTCTGCCAATTGAGCTACGCCCCTTCGGCTGAACAGAGTTGTCGGTCGTCCAGCCACCGTTACATATTCATTTTTACCCGAGGATTCAATCCCCGGACAGGCGGGGAACACAACACGCGCGCCGCTCCTCCGAGCAGCGCGCAGCGGCTGGTGACCCCAGATTTCCGAGTGTACGGGAAGCACATCGGGAATCGCCAATCGGGTACGCGGCCTGTGTCGTGTGCCTCGGTCAGGCCAGCTGCACCGTGGCGGTGGCGCGGCCGAAGATCTTGCGGCCCTGGGACTTGGCGACGATGGCGACGACGGCCGTCTTGGTCTCCGGGTCCATCGACTTCACCTTGCCGGTGTACTCGATCTCGGCGGCCCGGTCCACGGGGACGTAGACGGGGCTGGTGAAGCGGACGTTGTATTCCTTGACCGCGCCCGGATTGCCCAGCCAGGAGGTGACGAAGCCGCCGCCCAGGCCCATGGTGAGCATGCCGTGCGCCACCACGTTCTCCAGGCCGACGAGCTTGCAGACGTCGTCGCTCCAGTGGATCGGGTTGGCGTCGCCGGAGACGCCGGCGTAGTTCACCAGATCGCCGCGGGTGAGCCGGACGATGCGGGTGGGCAGCTCCTGGCCGACGGTGACGTCGTCGAAGCGGATGGCGTGCTTGGCGGGCACATCACCCTGGATCTGCTGGACCGGAACCGGGGTTACGTGCACCTGGTCCTCTGCATCGGCGTCCGCCTGGTGGTCGGGCCGCTCATCCGGGCCGATGCCGTGCATGAGCACATTGCGCACCGCGTCGGAGAGATTGGGATCGATGTCACCGCCGCTGCGGCCGATCAGGGTGGTGTAGGTGGTGAGCACCAGCTCGTCGTTCTGCGCGACCACGTCGTTGCGGGTGACGATGATGTCGCCGCCGAACGCCTGCCGGAACGAGTGCAGGTAGACGATGCAGGACAGCCGGTCACCGGCCTTGATGGGACGGTGGAACTCCAGGATCTGATCGGTCTGCATGATCTGGCTCAGGTCGTAACCGGTGACGACCTGTTCGAACAGCTTGCGCTGGGCCAGGATTCCGACCAGGGAGATGAAGGTGAGCGGCGCGACCAGACCGTCGTAGCCGTACTCCCGCGCGGCATCCTCGTCCCAGTGCACCGGGTGGTAGTCCTGCACGGCGCGGGCGTATTCGCGCACCTTCTCGCGGCCGACCTCGTAGTAGTCGGCCACGCGGTAGTGGTGGCCCACCATGGCGGCGGCGTGTGCGGCGGGATCGAAAGCTTCACCCGAATCGACCATGTCGGCCTCGATATCCTGTGCGGCCTCGGAATTGAGAGTCACGGCAGAGTTGAGAGTCACGGCAGAGAAGTCCCTATCTGATCCCAACCCGGGATCGGCGGAGCGCTGAACCACCGCTATATACACCAAGTGCCGGACCGGGGCCACTGTCCCTGTGTAGGAGGGACGTAGCGGCTTACCGTTCCGGCACTTCTTCCACGCGGTAGAGCGCGCGGGGTTAAGTTAGCGGGATTCGCGGTGCGCCCGGTGGGTACCGCAGTTCGGGCAGAACTTCTTCAGTTCCAACCGATCCGGGTCGTTCCGGCGGTTCTTCTTGGTGATGTAGTTGCGGTGCTTGCACTGCTCGCAGGCCAAGGTGATCTTTGGCCGGATATCAGTGGACTTCGCGGCCACGATTTGCCTTCTTTCCGGTCAGCCTGATGGGTATCAGTATGTAGCGATGGCCGGACTCGAACCGGCGACACAACGATTATGAGTCGTTTGCTCTACCGCCTGAGCTACACCGCCTTACGCGCGGTATTGGCAGCAGCGACGGCCCGGTCATTCTTCAGGGAGTGCCGAGTCGGTCACCACCGGCAATCCGGCGAGCCCCCTAACGGAATCGAACCGTTGACCTTTTCCTTACCATGGAAACGCTCTGCCGACTGAGCTAAGGGGGCATGTCTACTTGGCTCCGACCCGAGGGGCGGGGCGCTGAAGACTTGAACGAGGTTACACAACATCTCACCACAACTCCAAACCGCCTGGTCAACCGCGATTTGACCGCCATTCGCGGAGCAGCCCCGCCGTCGGTTCGCGGCGTGTCTCGGTTCTGGACTGACCGGAGCGGAGGAGCGAAGCGGGGGAGCGGAGGGAGGGAAGAACCGAGACCTGCAGCGCCGCGAACCCGCCCGGAGCGAAGCGGAGGGCAAATCGAACACAGCACCCGCCCGGGGCGAAGCGGAGGGCAAATAGATACAGCAGAACCCCTTGGGACCGGTTCGGTCCCAAGGGGTTCGAGTGTGGCAGGTGTAGGATTCGAACCTACGTAGGCTCTCGCCGACAGATTTACAGTCTGCTCCCATTGGCCGCTCGGGCAACCTGCCTGGGTACGCCTTGCAGCGCGGTGACGAGAATACATCGAACCCCCGCCCGGAATGCAAACCGGCTGGAAAACGCGGTGTCCGACGGACTACGGTCGGCGTTCGAACCCCCCACAAACTTCCGATCTCGGACAGGAGCACAAGCGTGGCCGATTCATCGTTCGATGTCGTCAGCAAGGTCGACCGACAGGAGGTGGACAATGCGCTCAACCAGGCGGCCAAGGAGCTGAACACCCGCTACGACTTCCGCGGGACCGGTGCGGGCATCGAATGGTCCGGCGAGGAGAAGATCGTGATCCAGGCCGAGTCCGAGGATCGCGTGAAGGCGGCGCTGGAGGTGTTCAAGGAGAAGCTGATCCGCCGCGACATCTCGCTCAAGGCGTTCGACGCGGGTGATCCGCAGGCCTCCGGCAAGGTGTACAAGATCACAGGAACCCTGGTGCAGGGCATCTCCCAGGACAACGCGAAGAAGATCTCCAAGAAGATCCGCGACGAGGGGCCCAAGGGCGTGAAGGCGCAGATCCAGGGCGAGGAACTGCGGGTCAGCTCCAAGAGTCGCGACGACCTCCAGGCCGTGATCTCGCTGCTGAAGAACAGCGATTTCGAGGTGGCGCTGCAGTTCGTGAACTACCGCTAGCAGCGCGACATCCGCGTCGGAGCGGAGTCCG